>DAISHW010000082.1:5907-9819 GCA_036822295.1 Bdellovibrionales bacterium
CGAGGAGCGTTACTGCAAAGACTTGGTTGCCCATCGCTGTTCGCAAGACTCGCTGGGCAACACGGACGCGCAGAAACGTTATCAGTGGATGCTCAAGTGCAGCCCGTCTTCGAAAGCGATCAGCGACTTCTTGACGGCCTTCGCCGATCTGCAAGTGGGCAGCGGCGAGAACGCGAAACTGATGTTGAACGGTCGCCAAGTGTACGCGAGCTTCATGGACGGCGCGACGAAGAAACCGTGGATCGCGCCGATCCACACCAGCAAGCCTTGCACGATGCCGGCGCAAGCTTACATCGCCACGGTCTGCTTGGCTTCGTGCGCGACCCCTGAGCAGAACATCCTGGCGCATTCGCCGGACGGTCGTAAACTGAACTACGTCCCGATATTCAAAGCTTGGGATCAGAAGTTCCAGTTCGTGGCGACGCTGGGTAAGAACGCTTCGATGATGTCGAAAACGGTCGAGCGCACCGCGGTCGATCAATGGGTGACCGAGTACATGGACACCGAGCACGACATCGTGGAGCTTCGCATGAAGTCGGGTGGCAGTTTGCGCCTGACGCAAAACCACCCGTTGGTGGCCGCGGACGGCACGATGAGAGACGCGGGAACGTTCAAAGTCGGCGACAAAGTCGTGCAACTCGGCGGCAAAGCCGATCCGATCGTGAGCGCGAAAGTCGTGAAGTACTACGGCAAGGTTTATAACGTGTTCACGAAATCGTCCGAGGTCGCGCGCAATATCGTGATCACGAACGGTTATTTGAACGGTTCGGCCTTCTTCCAAAACGAAGGCGCGGATCTAATGAACCGTCAGTTGCTCCGCGGGCAGCTGATCAAGGGCGCGGTCGGTAAGTGATGCGTCGCCCGGCTCTTGTCAACGTCGTCGCGGTGGTTCTCGTGTTGGGTTTGGTGGCCGTCTATTTGGGACGGCCCGAAGCCCCGATCACCCCGGAGCCGGAAAAGGCTTCGGAGGTGCTTAAGGACGCCAAGGCTCCGTTACTGCAAGCGCCGTCAAGCTCGGGATCGGTGAAGCCCGACATCACTCCACCCAAAGCCAAAGCGGTGATTCCGCCGGTGGCCTTCGAATACCAGAATGAACTCAACCAATACGCGGCTTTGCAGGCGAAGGTTCTGCCTTCGCCGGACGAGCGCGACAAAAAGCAGGCGTTGCTGATCAACCCGAAGCTTCTGATGGGCATGGCGGTCCGCCTGGTGCGTTTGCCCCTGTTGCCCTTGGGTGAGCAGGGCGCCGCGATCGATCTGTTGTTGGACGCGGTGAAGAGCGGTGATCGCGAGGCCGCGGAAACCGCTCTGGCCGTGGTCGTCGAGGACAAACAGGTCGAGGATCCGTCGCTCATGGGCGGAGTGCGCGAGCAGCTCGCCGGCATTAAAGCCGAGGTGCTATACCACTGGGCCGCGCTGGTTCCGTCACAAGTGCCGCAAATCCCGAAGCGTTTGCCCGGACCTGCGAGCCGCAAGATCTGGGACAACGTCCGCGAAGCCCACTCGGACAACGAAGCCGAATCCAGAGGCAAATAGCCGCTAAAAACTCCTGATATTGATTGTGGTTGGGAATTGGCGACTGACTTTGCTGTCGCCTGACTCGAATAACTCACTTGCCGTTTGGTAAATTCCTACTGCCCTCTGAGCGCTCTCTGGAAGTGAGGAGGCGTTTCGCGCCACCACCGACCGAGAACTGACCACGTGCCCTTGATCGTTTAAAATTTGGGTTTCCACTACGTGTCCTGGGGCGAGTATGGTTAAGCGGCCCTCCTCCATAAGTGCGACCTTTTGATAGGTTCCCATGACAGCCCGTCCAGCCTTGGCTTCAAAAAGATTTTGACCAAAAAACCGGCTTTGATAGTTAAAGTTCATCAGACCCAACAATGTGGGGGCCAAATCAATTTGACTCCCAAGCTTAACGACTTTCTGAGGTGAGACCAATGTTGGATTATAAAAAATCATTGGGATCAGAAAATCCTCAATCGGAATGTCGGAGCCACCGGCGACACTGGCATTGTGGTCCGCTACAAAAATAAAAAGAGTATTGTTAAACCACGGCTTGGTCTTTGCCTTTTCGACGAACTGACCGATTGCATAGTCGGTGTACTTAACAGCGCCGCTCCGACCGGTGTGCGATGGGATGTCAATGCGTCCGTTTGGATATGTGTACGGTCGGTGATTGGAGGTTGTGAGAATAGCCTGAAAGAACGGGCGGCCTTCACCATACAATCGGTCGCCCTGCTTTAAAACTTGGTTGAACAAATCTTCGTCACAAGTTCCCCAAGCATTGGCAAATTGAATCTCACCTGAGGGAAATGCTGAGCGATCTACGATTTCAAAGCCGTTCGATTGGAACCACTCCTTCATGTTGTCAAAATAGGAGTAACCGCCGTAAAGAAACTGCGTGTGATAGTTTTTCTGCCGGAAGACCGCGCCAAGATTGAACAGGTCGTCACTTTTAGGTCGCCGTAGAATGGACTGACCCGGAGTGGGTGGAATGGACATCATGATGGCTTCAAGTCCGCGCACGGTCCGGGTTCCCGTTGCATACAACTGATTGAAGAATAGACCTTCGTTGGCCAATCGATCCAGATTAGGAGTAAGACCGCTGGTGTTTCCGTATTGCCCCATATAGCGGGCACTCAGACTCTCAATAATCACAAGCACGACGTTCCAGTTTTTCTGAGGGCCGGGCGTGGATATATTTCGAATAATGGAGGTTTCGTCCTCAGTGTCTGCTTCGAGATGGTCGAACTCTTCTCCGACTTCCTCTTCCAACCACTCATGGGCTATATGACCCGCGTCGGATGACTTTAAGGTCGTGTAAAATTCGTGGAATGAAATGGTATTGCGATTGTAAGCAGCGAACAATGTAAACAAGGTATTCTTGGAAAGCTCTCTTGTCCAAAATGACTCATTCGCAATCAACGAGTCTTCACCTATCCATCCTAAAGGTGCCAACGGTGCTAGCGCGAGAAAAGCCACAAGCAAGCGCGAAACCAAGGAATGCGATTGATACTGGAGGTGAGAAGATCTGCGGTAGATCAAATAAACAAAAGGAAACCAGAATAGGAACAACCCGGCAAAAATCCAGTGAAGCGGATAAGACTCCACAGCGTTGCGAATGACTTCATGGGAGTAGACGAGATAGTCCACCGCGATAAAGTTAAAGCGAGAGTGAAACTCAGCAAAGAAGAAAGTTTCCGCCAGCGACATGAAGAAAACCAAGAGCAATGGCACTGACGCCAGTGCCGTTAGCCCAACGTGAAGCAACTTTGACCGAAGCCACTTGGCAGGAACCAAGGCCAGCATCAGTGCAAGTACCAAAAACAATATCGCCCCGGAAATAACGTCAAATCCAACGCCTTTGATTAAGGCCGTGGGTAGCCCAACCGCTGCAGGCTTCGAATCAAGCGCTACCCACATGTAGTAGGCTAGCCTTTGGACAAAACAAAAGGTCAGGTAACCCAGGAAAATCCGAACGTAAAAATTAAGCGGAGAATATTGGCGCGTCACGAAGGTCCCTTCGGTCTCAAAACTCTAACCGGCTGAAACCCCAAGGACAACGAATTTCTAATGGATTCAACTCGTTAGGTATTTTAAAGGCTCACCAAAACGGCTTTGCGTCGGTTGCGTCGAAGGCGACGGTCGTTTCGCAATTTCGGCACACCTGCCAACTAAAGCGCCGGAGCTACAAGTCGGCACCCAAGCGGTAGCAAAACTGCCAGTCTCCACCGACGTCAACTACTTGTTCACTGCATGCATCCTGCCCCAGTTCGTTTTGCGTGCGGCCATGCCTCATCCACTGGCGATACTGTAGTTGCCCGTCTGGAACGTCAATCAAACGACCATCGTGAATAATGAAAACGATTCCGTTTGGGACGTCTGTGAAAGAAGAGAGTGGCTTCTTGC
>DAISHW010000083.1:0-348 GCA_036822295.1 Bdellovibrionales bacterium
GACCGGCTTGCTGACGCCGAATTTCGTGCGCTTCGCGCGACCGCGGCACATGGCCGTGTTCACCGCAGCGACTTTCACGCGGAAGTATTTTTCGACCGCCATTTTGATGTCGGATTTAGTGGCCGTCTTCTCGACTTCGAAAGCGTACACGCCTTTTTCAGCGAGTATGCTGTTCTTCTCGGTCACAAGAGGGCGCTTGATGACGTAATACATGGATTACTTCTCCCCACACTTTTCGATGATCTTTTTCACCGAATCTTTGGTGATCACCGCGTTGTCGTACTTGAGCAAATCGTAAACGTTCAAGCCTTCGACACCGTAGTAACGGAACTTCGCCAGGTTCTTCGA
>DAISHW010000083.1:358-9732 GCA_036822295.1 Bdellovibrionales bacterium
TTATCGTTCGCGGAGGCATCGATCAGAACGCCTTTTTCAAGACCGAAATCCTTCAGTTTTTTAGCCAGATCTTTGGTTTTGCCGTCGCTCGAAGTCAGACCGTCGATCACGAACAGGCGGCCTTCTTTTTTCAGGAAAGACAGCGCCGTACGCAGACCCAAACGACGCACCTTTTTCGGAAGCGCGTAGCTGTAGTCGCGCGGCACCGGACCGAAGGTGATACCGCCACCGGGCATCAGAGGCGAACGGGTCGAACCCTGACGAGCGTTACCGGTACCTTTTTGTTTGAACGGCTTCTTACCGCCGCCGCTCACTTCGGCGCGCGTCTTCGCTTTGTGCGTGCCGCGACGGCGACAGGCGAGCTGCCAGCGCACCACGGTTTGCAAAATCTCTTTTTTCACCGTGATGTCAAAAACAGAGGCATCGAGATCGACGCTTCCCACTTTCTTCTTATCCCAACCAAGTACATCTACAGTTGCCATACTCTACACTTTCGTTAAGCAAACCAGGGAGTTTCGCGAGCCAGGCACGGGGCCGCGGACCAAAACGACATTTTCTTCTGCGATCACATCGACGATCTGCAGGTTGCGGACCGTCACGGTCTCGTTACCCCACTGACCGGCCATGCGCTTGCCGGGCATCACGCGACCAGGCCAGGTGCGGTTACCGACCGAGCCGGGGCGACGGTGGAAACCCGAACCGTGAGTCGCCGGACCGCCGTTGAAGTTCCAACGACGAACGGCACCCTGGAAACCGCGACCGCGCGAGAGACCGGTCACCTTCACGGTGTCGCCTTTTTTCAGCGAATCCAAACCGATCTTCGTACCGACGGCCACGCCTTCCGGCATTTTGTCGAAGCGCAGTTCGCGAACAAACTTGGCGCCGTTTTCGAAACCGGCCTTTTCAAAGCCTTTTTTCATCGCGCCGTTCGATTGCGAAGCGCGCTCGGCGACGAAGGCGACTTGCATCGACTCGTAACCATCATTTTCTTTGTTTTTAATTTGCGAGACGACCATGGGTTCGTATTTCAGAACCGTCACCGGAATGCGCTCGCCCTTTTCAAAGATCGCGGACATGCCGACTTTGAACGCGAAGAGGCCGTCGATTTGCACGGCGCCGCTCTTTTGTTCGGTGGTTTCAGTTTCACTCATCGCTTAGCTCCCTTAGACAACCGACAGTTTAATCTCGACATCCACGCCTGCGGACAAATCGAGCTTCATGAGTTGATCAATGGTTTGTTGCGTCGGCTCGAGAATATCGAGCAAGCGCTTGTGGGTGCGGACTTCGAATTGTTCACGCGATTTTTTATCGACGTGAGGCGAACGTAATACCGTGTAGCGGTTGATTCGCGTCGGAAGCGGAATCGGACCGGCCACGCGGGCGCCCGTACGGCGTGCGGTCTCGACGATCTCTTTCGTCGATTGATCCAGCAGCTTATGATCGAATGCTCTGAGGCGGATACGAATTTTCTGGCTCTGCATAAAGACCTTCTACGTTCTTTTTGTTTCGTTCGGACAAAAGCAAACCCTTTTCTAACCGGCCGTCAGCGCCCAGTCTCAACAAAACCCGAGGGATTTTGTCGACTTGGAAACATTTAGGTCGAAGAACTAGAGTCGCAAGTCGGCGATAATGCTCTAGCCCTCAAAGTCTTGTCAAAGGAAAATGCGGAGATTTCGGGAGGTTATTTTCGGTCATGGAATCGGTCTATCGCCCGAGCTTCGTGAGAATCTCGGCTTCGACTTTAGAAGGCACCGGCGAGTACTGCTGGAACTCCATGCTGAAGCTCGCGCGGCCCTGCGACAAGGAGCGCAAGTCGGTCGCGTAACCGAAGAGCGCGGCCAGCGGCGCCTCGGCCAGAATGACCTGCCCGCCGGGTTTGGGGTTCATTGCGTGAACTTTGCCCCGTCGGGCGTTCAGGTCACCGATGACCGTTCCCATAAAGTCTTCCGGCGTGAAGATTTCGAGTTTGAAAACAGGCTCCAAAAGCTGTGATTTCACGGTTTTAAGAGCCTCGCGGAGCGCCTGACTAGAGGCCACTTTGAAGGCGATTTCGGTCGATTCTTTGTCGCGTGTTTTGATGTTGGTGAGCGAGATCTGGACACCCATAAGGGGGTAGCCGGCCAACACCCCGACGTCCGCAGCCTCGAGCGCACCGCTCCGGATAGCTTTTACAAAATCGGGATCGAGCCCCAGTGTGGACTTCGCGTCAAAGACGATTCCGGTGTCGATAGGCTTGGGCTCGATCTTGAGTGTCACTTCGGCGTACTGCTTCTCGCCCGCCATCTCGCGCTCGAAATGACCGTGGCCTTGCGCGGCGCCGACGATGGCCTCGCGGTAAGAAACCTGCGGTTTACCGATGTTGGCTTTGACCTTGTACTCCCGAAGCAAACGGTCGATCAGGATTTCCACGTGCAGCTCACCCATGCCCGAGAGGAGCATCTGCCCGGTTTCGCTGTCGATGCGCACGCGGCACGAGGGATCTTCTTGTTGCAGGCGATCGAGCCCCGCCACCATCTTGTCTTGATCGGCGGCGGATTTGGCTTCGATCGCGACAGAAATCACGGGCTCCGGGAACGTGATCGATTCCAGCACGATCGGACGCTTCTGATCACAGAGCGTGTCGCCGGTGCCGGTGAACTTCAAACCCACCGACGCGCCGATATCGCCCGCCTTCAGCTCTTGGATCTCTTGGCGCGAATTGGCGTGCATGCGCACCAGACGCTGGATGCGCTCCCGCTTGTTGGTGCGCGGATTCAGCAATGTTTCGCCCGCTTTGACGACGCCGGAGTACACGCGGAGGTAGGTCAGACTTCCCGCGAAGGGATCGCTCGCGACTTTGAACGCGAGAGCCGCCGTGGGCTCGTTGAAATCGGTTTTCGCGGTCAGAGTCTTATCTTCTTTCTGCGGGTCTTTTCCCTCAACCGGCGGCACGTCGAGGGGGCTCGGCAGGAACGCGAGCACGCCGTCCAGGAGCGGTTGTACGCCTTTGTTCTTGAAGGCGCTGCCGCAGAATACGGGATTTACGGCGAGCGCGAGAGTGGCTTTGCGAAGCCCCCGGCGGATCTCATCCGGCGTGAGCACTTCGCCGCCCAGGTATTTGTTCATGAGCTCATCCTCGAGCTCGCACGCGGCTTCGAGCAGGATTTCGCGGTAAACCGCGACCGTAGAGGCAAGGTCGTCCGGCACATCCGTGAGCTCGATCTTCTCGCCCAAATCGTCTTTCCAGATCTGCGCTTTGTTCTCGATCAGGTCGACGACGCCTTTGAAATTGTCCTCGGCTCCGATCGGAAACTGCACGGGCACGGGACGCGCGCCGAGTTTCTCTTTGATGGTATCGACGCTCATTTCGAAATCGGCGCCGACGCGGTCCATTTTATTGATGAAGCAGATGCGCGGGACTTTGTATTTATTGGCCTGGCGCCATACCGTTTCGGACTGCGGCTCGACACCGTTCACGCCGTCAAACACCGCCACCGCGCCATCCAGCACGCGCAATGAGCGCTCGACCTCGATCGTGAAATCCACGTGTCCGGGCGTATCGATGATGTTGATGCGATGATCTTTCCAAAAGCAGGTCGTCGCGGCCGCGGTGATGGTGATTCCGCGCTCTTGCTCCTGCTCCATCCAGTCCATGACGGTGTTGCCCTCGTGGACCTCGCCCATGCGGTGGGACTTTCCGGTGTAAAACAGGATGCGCTCGGTGGTCGTGGTTTTGCCGGCGTCGATATGGGCCATAATCCCGATGTTGCGGGTGAATTTCAGCTCTTCAAGTTTGACGGGATCGAGGGCGCTCATAGCTTCCTAAAGTATCGGGTGAAGACTCAAGCTGTCCATAAACAAAAACGCAGCCCTTTCGGAGCTGCGTCTTTTCGGAACTCGATTGGAGCCGAATTACCAGTTGTAGTGCGAGAAGGCCTTGTTCGCTTCGGCCATACGGTGCACGTCTTCTTTTTTCTTGATGGCGTTGCCACGATTCGCGTAGGCGTCCGAGAGCTCGCCCGCCAGACGTTGCGCCATCGACTTCTCGCCGCGCTCGCGGGAGTAATCGATCAGCCATTTCATGGCGAGGGCCAGACGGCGCGACGGGCGAACGTCGACCGGAACCTGATAAGTCGCCCCACCCACGCGGCGGCTGCGGACTTCAAGGTTCGGTTTGCAATTCTCGAGGGCTTTTTTGAAAACCGTCAGGGGCTCTTCATTCGAAACTTTCGTGCGCAACTCATCGAGCGCGCCGTAGAGCGCGGTCTGAGCCAAAGTCTTGCGACCCTGCCACATCATCTTGTTCACGAATTTCGCGATGATCACGTCGTTGTAGACGGGATCGGGAAGGATATCTCTTTTGGGTTTGCTTTTACGACGCGACATATGACTTTCTTATCCCTTCTTGGGCTTCTTGGTGCCGTATTTCGAGCGGCTGTTCAAACGATTCGCCACGCCTTGGGTATCCAAAACGCCGCGGACGATGTGATAACGAACACCCGGAAGATCTTTGACCCGGCCGCCGCGAATCAGCACCACACTGTGCTCCTGGAGATTGTGACCGATGCCAGGAATGTAGGAAATGACCTCAAAACCATTGCTCAGGCGGATTTTAGCCACTTTGCGGAGCGCCGAGTTCGGCTTCTTCGGAGTGGTGGTATAAACCCGGGTGCAGACGCCACGGCGTTGCGGGCAGGACGTCAGAGCTGGCGATTTCGTCTTAAGTTTCGATGCCCGCCGCGAACGGCGAATCAACTGATTAATGGTTGGCATATTCCCTTTCCATACTTTATGAAGCGCCCGAAATTATCGGTCCACCCCATTTTCGTCAAATAAAATTCGGGGTTCCACCTGCGGAACCCCGTCAATACCGCTAGTTCAGGCCGTAATTGGACGGGCTTGCGCCCTGTCCCGGCAGGAACGAGGCCGTGGTGGGCTCGTCGTCCTCGACCACCACTTTCCAACGCTTATAGGCACCAAGACCCGTACCGGCCGGAACCAGACGACCCATGATGATGTTCTCTTTCAGGCCGCGCAGACCGTCCGTTTTGGAGTTGATCGCCGCCTCGGTCAGAACCTTGGTGGTCTCTTGGAACGAGGCCGCCGAGATCCAGCTGTCCGTACTGAGCGAGACTTTGGTGATACCCAAAAGGAGCGGCTCGATCGTTGCCGGGCGGCCGCCCTCTTTGATCCCCTTGTCGTTCTCGTCGAGGCCTTCGAACTTCCCGGCCTGTCCCCCCGCCAGGAAGCGCGTGTCGCCCGGATCCGAAATCTCGACTTTGCGGAGCATGTTGCGCACGATCACTTCGATGTGCTTGTCGTTGATCGCCACACCCTGGAGTCGGTAGACCTCTTGGATCTCGTTCACCAGGTACGCCGCCAAGGCATGATCGCCGAGTACGCGCAAAATATCGTGCGGGTTCGACGGGCCGTCCATCAGCGATTCACCGGCGCGCACGAATTCGCCTTCGCGAACCGCGACGTGTTTGCCTTTCGGAATCAGGTACTCGCGCTGCTCGCCGACTTCGGGAGTCACGATCACGCGCTGTTTACCTTTCACGTCTTTTCCGAACGTGACGTAACCGTCGATTTCGGAAATGATCGCCGCTTCTTTCGGCTTACGCGCTTCGAAAAGTTCAGCCACGCGCGGCAGACCGCCCGTGATATCGCGCGTTTTCGAAGTCTCGCGGTGGATCTTCGCGATCACATCGCCCGCGTGCACCTCTTGACCATCGCTGACCAACAGCTGCGCGCCGACCGGAATCACGTAACGGCACGGAACGTTGCGGTTCGGCAGATCCAAGATCTTGCCGTTCGCGTCCGCGATGAGCACGGTCGGTTTCGAATCCGCGCCCTTGCTCTCGGTGATCACTTTGGTCGCGAAGCCGGTGACGGCGTCGACCTGCTCGGCCATCGTCACGCCCTCTTCGATGTCTTGATATTGAATGACACCGGTGAGATCGGCGACGATCGGATTCGAGTACGGATCCCATTCGGCCAGAACCTGACCGCGGGTGACCTGATCGCCCTCTTTGATTTTCAAAATGGAACCGTAAACGAGCTTCATGCGATCGCGTTCGCGGCCGCTCGAATCGATGATCAGCATTTCGCCGTTACGATTCATGACCGTGAGTTGACCCTGACGGTTCGCCACCACTTGCGCGCCGGCATATTTGATCGCGCCGTCGTAGCGGGCCGTGTGGACCGACTGCTCGACCGCTCTTGACGCCGCACCACCCAAGTGGAAGGTACGCATGGTCAGCTGGGTACCCGGCTCACCGATCGACTGCGCGGCGATGATACCGACCGCTTCGCCCATGTTGACCGTGTTACCGCGCGCGAGATCGCGGCCGTAACACTTCACGCACACACCCCTGCGCGTTTGACACGTGAGGGTCGAGCGAATCATGACTTTGTCGATACCGAGTTCGTCGATCTTGCGGATCGTCTTTTCCCCGATCTCGTCACCCGCTTTGCACAGCACTTCGTTGGTGTAGGGATCTTGAACGTCTTCGATCGCCGTACGACCCAGGACGCGGTCGCCGAGCGGCTGGATGATTTCGCCACCCTCCATCAGCGGACGAATCTCCATGCCTTTCGAGGTGCCGCAATCCGTTTCGGTGATGACGATGTCTTGCGCGACGTCCACCAGACGGCGGGTCAGGTAACCGGAGTTCGCGGTCTTGAGCGCCGTATCGGCCAGACCCTTACGGGCACCGTGAGTCGAGATGAAGTACTCAAGAACCGAAAGACCTTCGCGGAAGTTCGCCGTGATCGGGGTTTCGATGATCTCACCGGACGGTTTCGCCATCAGACCGCGCATGCCGGCCAGCTGACGGATCTGGGCCGCGGAACCCCGCGCGCCCGAATCGGCCATGATAAAGATCGGGTTGAACGACGCCGACTCGACGGGCTTGCCGTCGACGGTGAAGTTCTGCTTCTCGAGCTGGGTCATCATCTCTTTGGCGACTTTGTCGGCGCACTGAGCCCAGATATCCACGACTTTGTTGTAGCGCTCACCGTCCGTGATCAAACCTTCATCGTACTGCGAGCGGATCTCCTGCACTTGTTTCGCGGCGTCGTTCAACAGCGGCGCCTTTTGCTTCGGAATGTGCAAGTCGTCCACGCAGATCGAGATGCCGGCCTGGGTGGAGTAGCGGAAACCAAGCTCCATCAGCTTGTCGGCCAGGATCACGGTCGCTTTCGCGCCGGCCAGACGGAACGTCTTATCGATCAGGTCCGCCATGCCTTTTTTGTTCATGACCTTGTTCACGGTCTCAAACGGCACTTCCGTCGGGACGATGTCGCTCAAGATCGCGCGACCGATGCTGGTCGTTTCGAGTTTGCCGTTGATGCGGCAACGGATCGCGGCCTGCAGGTCGACGTGTCCGAGATCGTAAGCGTAGAGGATTTCCTGAACGCTTCCGAAGACCCGGTTCGTGCCCTTGGCGCCGGGACGCACGCGGGTCATCCAGTAGATGCCCAAGACGATATCCTGGCTGGGGTTGATGATCGGCTTACCGTTTTGCGGGCTCAGGATGTTGTTGGTCGACATCATGAGAACGCGCGCTTCCACTTGCGCCTCGATCGAGAGCGGAACGTGAACGGCCATCTGGTCACCGTCGAAGTCGGCGTTGAACGCCGTACAGACGAGCGGATGCAGTTGGATCGCTTTACCTTCGTGGAGTACCGGCTCGAACGCCTGGATCCCCAGACGGTGCAGCGTCGGCGCGCGGTTCAGGAGAACCGGGTGCTCTTTTACGACGTCCGAAAGGATATCCCAGACTTCCACGCTTTCCGTTTCCACCAATTTCTTGGCTTGCTTGATCGTGGTCGCAAAACCCTTTTCTTCGAGCTTGTTGTAAACGAAGGGCTTGAAGAGTTCGAGCGCCATCTTCTTCGGCAGACCGCACTGGTGCAGCCTCAGATTCGGACCGACGACGATGACCGAGCGGCCCGAATAGTCCACCCGTTTACCGAGCAGATTCTGACGGAAGCGCCCCTGCTTGCCTTTGAGCATGTCGCTCAAAGAACGCAGCGGACGCTTGTTCGGACCCGTGAAGGTCTTGCCGCGGCGGCCGTTATCAAGGAGCGCGTCCACCGCCTCTTGGAGCATGCGCTTTTCGTTGCGGATAATGATGTCGGGAGCGTTGAGCTCCTGCAGGCGCTTCAAACGGTTGTTGCGGTTGATCACGCGGCGGTAAAGGTCGTTCAGATCCGGCGTCGCGAAACGACCGCCGTCGAGCGGCACCAGCGGACGAAGATCCGGTGGAATGACCGGCACCACTTCGAGCATCATCCACTCGGGCTTGTTGACCGAGTTTTTAAAGGCTTCGACGACTTTCAGGCGCTTGGTGAGCTTCTTGATCTGCGCTTCCGACTTGGTCTCTTTGAGCTCCAGACGGAGTTTGCGCGACAAGAATTCCGGATCCACCTTGCGGAGGATATCGCGGACGGCGTCGCCGCCCATATGCGCTTTGAAGTTCGGGCCGTATTCGCTGAGCGCGTTCTGGTAGGCCTCTTCCGGGAGGATTTGACCTTCCGTCAGCGGCGTGTCCATCGGATCCGTCACAATGTAGGCTTCGCAGTAAAGCACGCGCTCAACGTCTTTTAATGACATATCGAGCAGGTTACCGATACGGCTGGGCAGCGAGCGCAAGAACCAAATATGCGCCACCGGAGTCGCCAGCTCGATATGGCCCAGGCGTTCCCGGCGCACTTTCGTCTGGGTCACTTCCACGCCGCACTTCTCGCAGATCACTCCGCGATACTTCATGCGCTTGTACTTGCCGCACAGGCATTCGTAATCCTTGATCGGACCGAAGATCTTCGCGCAGAAGAGTCCGTCGCGTTCGGGCTTGAACGTACGGTAGTTGATCGTTTCCGGCTTTTTAACCTCGCCGAACGACCACTCGCGAATCATCTCTGGCGAGGCCAGCGAGATGCGAACGGCGTCAAACGAGAGCGGATCTTTGGGCTTGTCGAAAAAGTTCAATAAATCTTTCAAGTATCACCTCTTACATCTGCGGAGTTTGCGGTGCGGGTTGCTCTTCCACCACGTTATGCGGCTGCTCGGTCAGGATATCCGACTCCATCAATTCCACGTTCAGCGCCAAGCTCTGCAGCTCCTTCACCAAAACGTTGAACGACTCGGGAAGGCCCGGCTCAAGCACGTTCTCGCCTTTCACGATGCTCTCGTACATACGGGTTCTTCCGGCCACGTCATCCGACTTGACCGTAAGGAATTCCTGCAGGGAGTACGCGGCGCCGTAGGCTTCGATCGCCCACACTTCCATCTCTCCCAAACGCTGACCGCCGAACTGCGCCTTACCACCCAGCGGCTGTTGCGAAACGAGTAAGTACGGACCGATCGAACGCGCGTGAATCTTCTCTTC
>DAISHW010000084.1:0-1962 GCA_036822295.1 Bdellovibrionales bacterium
ATCGGTACAATGCCCGAGGGCAAAAGCAAGTACACGCGGTACGAAAGCGAGGTTTCGACCGGCCCGTCGACGGAGTTCGCGATCAACATCTGGCCGGATTCGCTGAAAACGTATTCGCGATACACCAGACCCCGCTTTTCCAGCGGCGTCACTTGGATCAAGCAGCCGTCCGCCATCGTGAAGAGCCGGTTGAACATCCAGCGGCCGAGAAAGACTTGCTCGCGCGGGCAGTTGTCCCCGGGCAGGGCGCTGGTTTGTGGCGGGAATAAAAAAATCGAAAAGAGAATAACGAAAAAAATCGACAGCTTCATCCCAGGCTTCTGGCATTCGAGGGACGGGACGGCAATTCAGCGGAAGGAAATGATCTTATTTCCCGGTCACCGGCGCCGCGCGACCGGGCAACCGGGAGTATTCTTCACAAGAATCGGCGCACCAGCGGGGTGTTCGAGATCAAGTGGATGACGCAATCGGCGCCGAACATCTGGCGCACGCGCTGCGCCTTCTCGCGCATGCCGCTGAATTGAGTCAACCTGGAGATGTCGCGGCTCACGGTTTCCGTGAGTTCTTGATCGCGCAAAATCGCGCCGAGTTCGATATTGAACAGCTGCGAGCGCGGGTCGAAGTTGTACGAGCCTATATAGAGCTGATCCTCATCCACGGTGACGATCTTGGCATGCAGGCTCTTGAAGTAGCGGAATTGCCAAACCGTGACGCCCATGGCCTTCATTTTTTCGATGTCGGCTTCAAACGCGGTTTGAAAAACCGACACTTCGCTCGAGGCCGCGTGAGCCGTCAGGACTTCGACCTCCACGCCGCGCGTGAGCGCGACCTGAATTGCCGCTTCGAGCTCTTCGGTGAGTACGATGTAGGGACTCACGATCGCGGCTCTCTTCTTCGCGCCGCTCAGCATTTCGACCAGCGCCTGTGTCGTGCGTGAACCTTCGGGATGGCCGGGCTCGTCCGCGACGAACCTGGCCTCGTCGAGTTTCATCACGCGCTCCTTCCAGGCTTTGCGGCCTTGGAGCTTGCGTATCACTTCCATCGCGGCGTCGAGTCGCGCGGCAAACTCGTCTTGCGCGGCGCGATCCGGAACGAAACTGGTCAGGTCCGCGTAAGGATCGACATGCGGTCCGTTCCAAAGACTCATGAAATATTCGTGGGTTTTTTCGGCCAGCTCGCCTCGCACGAACACTTCACGGTCGGCGTAGTGTTGCAAGCGCTCGACGATCTTGCGATTGCGCATCGGAAAGAAGTAATCGTCGGCGATGTTCCTTCCGCCAAAGATCGCGCGGTCGCGATTGAAGACAATGACCTTCACGTGCATGCGGTTGTTGAACGAACGGAACAATTGGATCGGGTGAGCCAAATCGCTCCAGCGCGGACGACCGAAAACGCGGATATCTAGTCCCTCCGCGCGCAAGTATTCCACCTGGTCGCGGGTCAAGCGGTGGCGCGAGAGTTTGGTCTCGAGCCAATCCATCATGAGCCTGGCTTGCCCCCCGCGGCGGGCCACCTCGCGCATCAGCGCCAGCGCGAAAATGCCCGTGTTGTCGCTGCGGAAAATATAAGTGCCGACGTTGATTTCCGTCGTTTCGGGATCAAGGGCTTCATCCAAACGCACCTGGGCCGCGAGCCGGTCGGTATCAAGGTAAAGCGCCTGATTCGCCAGGGCGGTCGAAATAAGAATTTGTAGGAGCAAAAGCACGTTAATGCTATAGACGGGCATGCCGTTGAAAATCAACGATACCTTTTACCTGTCGGACCTTCAGGAATAAAAATTGAAGCTGTATCGCCATTACAAGAACAAGCCTTACAAGTACGTCGGACTCGCCCGGCACAGCGAAACCGGTGAAGAGGTCGTGATCTACGAAACGCTTTACGAGAGTCCGGGCGGCAAAGTTTGGGTCAGGCCCAAAACCATGTTTCACGAGAATATAGAACACGAAGGGAGAACGCGCCCGC
>DAISHW010000084.1:1972-9667 GCA_036822295.1 Bdellovibrionales bacterium
CGGACGTCGCGGATCAGGATATTCTGGCGATCGCCGGCCTGATGAAAAACGCCCTCGGCGCGTGGGATGAATCCGCGTTTCGCAAAAAACTTGCGGATCATCGGGGGCATCATTTGCTGACGGCCAAGGTGGAGGGGCAGGCGGTCGGATTCAAGCTGGGCTACGAAAGGAACGAAGAGACGTTCTATAGCTGGCTCGGCGGGGCTCGCGGCGATTTTTGGGGCCTGGGGAAAACCAATGCGCTGATGGGGGCGCAGCACGCGTGGGGCAAAATGCGCGGCTATAAGACGATTGAAACGAAAACCAAGAATCGTTTTCGCGCGATGTTGATACTGAATCTAAGACACGGATTTGAAGTCGTAGCCATCGAGACGGCGGGCGGTCAGGAGCCCAAAATCGTGTTGCGGAAAACTCTTTAGGCGGATTTTTTCTCGGCGCCTTCGATGATGCGCTTGAGCGCGCGGAAGGCCTCTTTGTTGTACGGAATGCCGAGCGTGTGCTCGATGTACATCAAAGCTTCCCGGGGATTCTTGGCCACCGGGCAATTCACGTTCGGAATGATCAACTCGACGTAAGCGTCGGCCAAAGCCACGATCTTGGCGAGCGGGTGCATCTTCACGTCGCGCAGGCGCTGCGGGAAACCTTGGCCGATCGCGTTTTCATGGTGCTCGTAAACTATCGACACGACGTCGTCCGGCACGATCCCCAACCTCAATAACATTTGCATGCCTTTGAACGCGTGCGTTTCGTAAACTTGAATTTCCTCCGGCGTCATCGTCGCCATGGGTTTGCGGGCCAGTTCTTGCGGGATCGCTTTCATCCCGATGTCGTGTAGCAGCCCGCCGATGGCCAGCTTCTCAAGGGTTTGCTTTTTCTCGTAACCCAGGGCCGTGCCGAGCATCGTGCTGATCGCGCTGACGCCGACCGAGTGAGCCAGCAGCTGGTCGCCGACATGAGTCAAACTCTCGAACAGATCGCTTAACGTTTTGTGACTCTCGACAAGGGTAATCACGGCTTCGGTGATTTGCTTCGCGTTGTTGTAGATCTCGAGATCCATTCCCAGGTGATCGAGCTGACGGAACATCGAACGTGCGGCGTGCGTGACGATCGCGGTTTTCTGCTTGTCGTTCAGTTCCTTTTTCGACAGCGCGATGCCGGCGATCGCCAAAGTCTGGTGCGCGAGTTTGTAGTATTCTTTTTTGCGCACCCAAAGGTAGATGACTTCGCGGTTCTGGTAGTTTTTGAACTGATCGACGTTCGAATGCGTGCCGGCCTTGCCGACAAGGACGAATTTTTCCTCGCCTAAACGGATGAAAAGATCCACCTGGATCAGTACCCCGTTGACGAATTCGTGGATCGGAATTGGCACGTAATCTTTGGAACTTAGCTCCATAATGGGCCTATCGGCGGGTTGGCCCCAAACATCGAGCGAATGCGCCTTGGCCTGGACTTTGGTTCGGTGTAGTTTTCACGGGCTATGAGTCAAACCGCGACGCCCGTTCCACTCTCGATCCAATCCGTCTCCAAATCCTACGGTTCCGTGCAGGCGCTCAAGAACGTCAGCTTCGAAATGAAGCCTGGGGAGGTCTTCGGATTGCTCGGCCCGAATGGCGCCGGTAAGACGTCCTTGATTTCCATCGTCGTCACGCTCGAAAAGGCGACGGGCGGAAGAGTCGAGGTTTTCGGTCAAGACGTCTCGAAAAACGCGCGCGACGCCAAAATGCACACGGGTTGGGTGCCGCAAGAAGTGATCCATCACGGATTCTTCTCGGTCGAAGAGATCCTGACGTTTCACGCCGGTTATTTCGGCGTTCGCAAACCGCAAGCGCGGATCAAATACTTGCTCGATTCACTGGGCATGTTCGAACATCGCCGCAAAAAAGTGAAACAGTTGAGCGGAGGCATGAAGCGCCGTTTGATGATCGCCAAGGCTTTGATTCATTCGCCGGGCCTGTTGATTTTGGACGAACCGACCGCCGGAGTCGACGTCGAGCTGCGCGCCAAACTTTGGAACTTCGTCGAAGAACTCAAAGGCCAGGGCATGTCGATCCTGCTTACGACGCATTATTTAGAAGAGGCCGAACGCTTGTGCGAGCGGGTAGCGATCATTCATAAGGGCGAAATTCGCGCCCTCGACCAAACTCGCCGTCTGATCGACAAGTGGAGCCGGAAGGGCATGCGACTCAAGCTCGTTCATCCGGTCACGGGCCTGACCCATCCCGATCTGGTGAAAGGGCAGGGAAGTGACTGGAGCTTCCTGGTTCCGGCCGAAAAATCCTTGGGCGAGCTTTTGCGCGAGGTCGGAGTGTCCGCCAATCAAGTGCAGGACGTGCAAGTGAGCCAGGGGCGCCTTGAAGACGTATTCATGAAACTCACCCGTAACGAGACTTCACCATGAGCGCCAAACAAGAATATCACTGGTACCCGTTCTACACTTTGTTCCGCCGCGAAATCGCGCGCTTCATGAAAGTGCTCGGGCAGACGGTGCTCATCCCGCTGGTGAACTCCGGGCTTTACCTTATGATTTTCGGCGTGAGTCTGGGGCATCAGATCGTGGTCCAGGGGCAATCGAGCTACCTCGCCTTTTTGATTCCGGGACTCGTGATGATGGGCTGTTTGAACAACGCGTTTCAAAACAGCTCGAGTTCGATCATCACTTCGAAATTCAGCGGCGATTTGGAAGATCTGAAGGCCGCGCCCTTCTCGATCATGCAGATCATTTGGGCGCTGGGCTTGGCCGCCTTGGTGCGCGGATTGATGGTCGGCGGCGTCACGTGGGCGGTCGGTGAGGTTTCGCACTTCGCGATCTATGGACAATGGCTCGGCATCGCGCACCCGCTCGTGCTGGCGGTGTTCCTGGTGCTGGGTTCACTCACCTTCGCCAACTTAGGGATCAGCGTGGCATTTTGGGCCCGAACCTTCGAGCAAATGAGCGCGGTGAGCGGGTTCATACTCCTTCCGCTGATTTATCTGGGCGGCGTGTTCTTTTCGGTTGAGCACTTGCCGGGATTCTGGAAAGACGTGTCCTTGGCGAATCCGCTTTTGTACATGATTAACGGAGTTCGCTACGGTATCTTGGGCGCGGCGGACGTGGAGCCCGGCATCGCGCTCGCGGTGTCGCTGGCGGCGATGACGGGAACGCTGCTGCTCGCGGCCCAAAGCCTGCGCACCGGCAGCTTCCAGAGGTGGTAGAAAATGTTTGAAACGCTCTCCGACAAGTTGACCAACACCCTCCGTAAAGTGCGGGGGCAGGCGCGCATCACCGAAACCAATGTCGAAGAGGCGATCAAAGAAATTCGTTTGAGCCTGCTTGAAGCGGACGTCAATTTTCGCGTCGTCAAAAATTTCTTGGATCAAGTGAAGGCCAAGTCGATCGGTCAAGACGTCATGCAAGGCATCGACGCCGGTCAACAGTTCGTCAAAATCGTTCACGACGAACTCGTGGACATGCTCGGCAAAACCGCGGAGCAAATCGACGTGCGCGGGAATCCCGCGGTCATCATGCTGGTCGGCTTGCAAGGCGTCGGTAAGACGACGACCGCCGCGAAACTCGCGCTTTACATTCGCCAGAAACTGCAGAAAAAGCCCGGATTGGTGCCTGCCGACATTTATCGACCGGCGGCGATCGAGCAGCTGACCGTGCTCGCGAATCAAAACAACATTCCCGTTTTTCCGTCGAAGGCCGGCGAAAAAGCCGAAGACATCGTGAAGCGCGCCCAAGTTTGGGCCAAAGAAGAAATGGTCGAAGTGGTCGTTATCGATACTGCGGGTCGGCTGCAAATCGATGAGCCGCTGATGAACGAGTTAAGGAATCTTAAAAGCATATGGCCGCCCGGCGAAGTGCTTTTGGTTTCGGATGCCATGCTCGGTCAACAGAGCGTCCAAGTGGCGGAAGGTTTTCACCAACAACTTGGTTTGAGCGGTTTGATTCTCACTAAAGTGGACGGCGATGCGCGGGGCGGGGCGGCCCTTAGCATTCGTTCGGCGACCGGCGTGCCGATCAAATTCCTGGGGGTAGGAGAAAAAGTCGCCAACCTCGAAGTCTTCCATCCCGATCGGCTCGCGGGCCGGATTTTGGGCATGGGTGACGTGCTCTCGCTGGTCGAAAAGGCGAGCGAAGTCATCGATGAAAAAACCGCGCGTGAAAGCGCCCGCAAGATCGCCAAAGCCGCTTTTACGCTCGAAGATTTCTTGAGCCAGCTGCAGATGATGAAGAAGATGGGCGGCTTGGAATCGCTGATGAAGATGATTCCCGGGATGGGCAACTTGACCAAGCAACTGAAAGATATGAGCCCGCCCGATAAGGAGGTCAAAAAGATCGAAGCGATCATTCGTTCGATGACTCCCGGCGAGCGCAACAACCCGAAGATCTTGAATGGTTCAAGGAGGTTACGAATCGCCAGCGGTTCAGGCACCGAGGTCAAAGACGTTAACCGACTCGTCGATCAATTCACGCAGGCGCAGAAGATGATGTCACAGATGATGAAAATGGGCATGGGTGGCAAGGGCGGCAAACGCCCGTTCTAAGGGGGCGTTCACACGCCCTGAATTTAGTTGCTCTTCATGCTTAACCGTTGTAATTCCTAGTCTCTTTTACAAGCCAGTGAATGGATTGAAAGGTTCTAGAAAATGGTCGTTATTCGTCTCGCGCGTTTCGGAAAAAAGCATAGCCCTAAGTATAGAATCACCGTGGCGGATTCCCGCCGCTGGCTGAACGGAAAATTCATTGAAGTGATTGGTCATTACAATCCCAATCCGCAAGGCGAAGAAAAAGCCTTCAACTGTGACATGGACAAGGTCCAATCATGGATCGCCAAGGGCGCGCAGCCTTCGGACCGCGTGAAGAGCCTAATCCGCAAGGCCCAGGCAAAAGTTTAAGACTTTTGCCTTTCTCATCGTTTAAGATATACTGAACACTCAGTCACGTTTGACGGAAGTTCCAGCATAGAGGTGTACGAATATGGATCCATCTTCTCTCAAAGACCTTGTCGAATTCATGGCAAAATCTTTGGTCGACAAGCCGGATGAAGTGGAAGTTAACGAAGTCGTGGGCGAACAGACCACCGTCGTCGAATTGAAAGTCGCAAAGGAAGATCTTGGTAAAGTCATCGGTAAACAAGGCCGCACCGCGCGCTCGATGCGCACGATTCTGAATGCCGCCAGCACCAAACTGCATAAGCGCAGTGTCCTCGAGATCGTCGAATAAATCTTTTTCTCCCCCGGTTTTACCCGGCCTTCACTGTGTCGGCTGGGTCAAATCCGCGCATGGTCTTCGTGGTGAAATTTTTATCCGTCTCTACGCCGGTGAAGCCGATTGGGACGCTGACGCGCTCTTTTTGTTGCCGCCCGGAAAGTCCGCGGCGGTCGAGTTTCCGCTCCGCGATCTTTCGGCTCATAAAGACGGTTTTATCGCGCGCCTTGAAGGGGTGAACGATCGCAATGCCTCGGAGGCCCTTCAGCGCAGCGGCGTTTACATCCCCGAAGAGGACCTTCGGAGCGAGGCCGGCGAGCGCATCTTCCTGCGCCAGATCCAGGGTTTTGAAGTCATCGATCAAACGCTGGGATCCATCGGCCGTATCGAGGGGTTCGCCTCGAACGGTCCACAAGATTTGTTGCGCGTGAAGGGCGCGCGTCCCCGTGAAATCCTGATTCCTCTTGTGGACGCCTTTCTCGTGCAGATTGATTTTGACAATGAGCGGCTGCACATGGACCTTCCGCCTGGACTGATCGATGTCGAGGAGTGAAGCCAAACGGCCGCCATGCAGTTTACCGTCGTTACGTTATTTCCGAATTTAATCGAGGGATTCCTGGCCGAGGGATTGGTGGCTCTGGCGCGCGACAGGGGGCTTGTGCATGTCACGACGGTCAATCCGCGGGCCTTCACCAGTGACGCGCACCATACGGTCGACGACAAAGCCTTTGGCGGCGGCGACGGCATGGTGATGAAGTTCGAGCCATTGGCCGCCGCGATCGAAAGCGCGCGCACTCCGGAAAGTCGCGTGAGCGTGCTGACGCCGCAAGGTCGGCGCTGGGATCAAAAGCTCGCGCGGGAGTGGAGCGATGCGGGCGTGCCGCGGATTTTGGTTTGCGGCCGTTACGCGGGCATCGACCAGCGTTTGATCGAGCGGGTCGCCGATGACGAAATCTCGCTCGGCGATTTCGTGTTGAACGGCGGAGAGATCGCGGCGCTCGCGATCATCGAGTCCGTCGCGCGCTTGCGCCCCGGGGCGCTGGGCAACGCGGTCTCGGGCGCGCGCGACAGTTTCAGCGACGGCCGGCTCGAATGTCCCCAGTTCACCCGGCCGCGCGAGGTGGGTGGTCTTCCCGTGCCGGCGCCTTTGCTCAGCGGTCATCACCGGAAAATCCGCGAATTCGAAGACGCGGTGTCGCTGGTGCGCACGCGCATTTTGCGGCCGGATCTGGATGTCGCCGGGGATATTCGAAACGCGCTCGGGCAGCTCGCGGAGCTTTCGGAACTTGAACTCGAGGCGTTGGGAATCGAGCGCGGCGACTTGAGCCGCTTGCAAGCGGGGTTGAAATGAACACGCGCGTCGATGTCGCTCTTATTCACTGGCCGGTCTTCGATCGCGCCAAAAACGTGGTGTGCACCAACGTCACGAATTTCGATATCCATGATATCGCCCGGGCGTCTCGTACCTACGGGGTCACCAAATATTTCATCGTCAACCGCTTGAAAGAACAGCTGAGCTTCGTCGCCCGCGTGCTCGAGCATTGGCGGCTCGGGATCGGCGCGGAGTACAATCCCTCGCGTAAAACCGCGCTCAGCATGGTGGAGCTGGCCGAGACTCTGGAAGACGTTTTAAAGACTTACGAGGTCAAACCCCTGGTCGTGATGACCTCGGCCCGTGAACTGGGGATCCCCCGCGTGACCTTCAAGGAGCTCCGTCAAAACATCTTTGAAGGGGACGGCAAACGCCCGATCCTTTTGGTGTTCGGGACGGGTTTCGGGCTGACTTTGGATGTGCTGAACCAAGCCGATGTGCTTTTAGAGCCAATTAAAGCGGCTGCCAAGGACGAGTTCCGCCACCTTTCGGTTCGCTCGGCCGTCAGCATCGTTCTTGACCGCCTTCTAGGTGCGTGGTAACTCACTAGTTTTCCGAATATTTTTCCAAAAAACTCTGGAGCGCGTCATGACAGATTTAATTCGCCGGGTCACCTGGGAACGTAACAAGAAAACCACCAAGGCTTTGCCCGACTTCCAAACCGGCGACACCGTTGGTGTGTACGTCAAAGTGAAGGAAGGCGAAAAAGAACGCGTTCAGTTGTTCTCGGGCGTCGTTTTGAAAGTTCAAGGTAGCGGCTCGGGCCGTTCATTCACCGTGCGCAAGATCGCCAGCGGCGTGGGCGTTGAAAGAACGTTTCCGTTGCTTTCTCCGGTCATCGATCGCGTCGAACTCATCTCGCGTGGTAAGGTTCGCCGGGCGCGCTTGTTCTTCTTGCGCGGTTTGAAAGGTCGTTCGGCGCGCCTGAACACCCTTGAATACTACGGCGAGGGCGGCGTGGGTGCCGCGGACGAGGTCGCCTCTGAGGCTCCCGCGGTGGAAGGCGCTGAAGCCAAGCCTGAGAAAAAAGCCGAAAAGCCTGCAAAAGCGAAACCCGCTAAAGCATAAAGCCTAAAATTTGAAAACTCCGGGGGGAAAGAAACTCGAGGCGGTCGATTGGAGCGCCTTTACG
>DAISHW010000085.1:0-9644 GCA_036822295.1 Bdellovibrionales bacterium
GAGTTTCAACGTGTCAAACACGGGGCCAAGAATCTGCGGCACGCAGCGAAGCGAATAGCGATCCTGCACCCATTCGGAAGTTTCACTCTCGCGGATGTGAATCTGGCTCAAAGGCTTCGACCGATAATCTTCGTCGTCCAAGCGTTCGCGCACCAATCGGGCGACTTCCGCCTGGCCGCGGCTCGATTTCGCCCGCTCGTTGACCAACGGGCCGAAAGCCTCGGTGCGGCCGCCGAGCGCCAGGCAAAGCCACGCGGTGTTCAAGCACGACCACTCGAGCAAGAAGCGCGCGTGATTCAGATTCACCGTGAACAATCCCGCCATCGCGGAGGTTCCGTTCACGATCGCCAAAGCTTCTTTCGCGCGGAACCGATAGGGCTCGACGCCACGTTCGCGCAAGACGTCGGCCATCGAACGCACGCCGCCGTCGGAGAACACCTGGCCTTCGCCGCGCAAATTCGCGGCTAAATACGCGAGCGGCACTAAATCGCCGCTCGCGCCCAAAGAACCTTCGCGCGGAATCACCGGAACCCAATCGTTCGCCGCGTGCATTTGCAAGCGCTCGACCAACTCCGGGCTCACGCCCGAAAGGCCGCGGCACATCGAATTCAACCGGATCAGCAAAGCGGCGCGGGCGGCATGGACGGGCAGGACGGGACCTGAACCGCACAACAGATACGAAACCAAATTGCGTTGCAGCTCTTCGCTTTGAAGGCGCGAGATCGCGCGCTTGCCGCTGTCGCCGAAGCCCGTGGTCACGCCGTAGATCGGAATGCCCGACTCCAAAAAGGAAAGGAGCTTGGCGTGCGAGCGCTTCACGCCTTCGAGCGCGTCGGAAGACACGCGGGGGACCGCGTTCGTGCGGCGGAAAGTCCACGCGCTCAAAGCGGAAACGTCCAATTTCACACCGTCCAGATCCAGCGAAGTCATGCGCTTGGGACTATCGTTGATTTAGCGCTTTCCGGCAACCGGCTTCAGGGTGAAAATCCGCGCGCGATAGCGGTCGGCGGCGATATTTTCCACACTGGCGACCCATACCGGCAGTGAAGTGATTTCAACTACGCTTCGCCCTTCTGAAAGCGCGGTTTCGAGGGTCGCCGGATCGTTTTGTAAACAGTAGGTCGGGCCGTTCCAATCCATGAGCCGCAACAGAGCCGCCGCGCGCGTGTTGGGCAGCGTATGCACGAATTTGGCGGGGCTTGGCGGACGGGTGCGCGCAAAGCTCGCGTCGGTCCGGTTTGAGGCCCCGGAACTGGCTAAAAAAAGCGTTCCGGGCCGTTCGGTTAGATGTTCTTGTTCACGCCAAAACAACTCGGCCAAGCCGTATGCCGGCGCATCGAGCGAGTACCAACGCTCGACCCGGTCTTGCCAGACGGGCGCGCCGCTCGCGGGGAACGAGAATTCGAAACGGAATTCGGTCATGCGCGAAGCTCCAATAGAGCGGCCGCGTGCATACCGCCGAAGCCGAGCGAGGAAACGAGAAGCGTTCGGTACGCGCCCGCGCGCGCGGGCCCGAGCGTGTAATCGCCGGTGTAGCCCTCTGCCACTTCTTGAGTGGTCGCGAGCGCAAACAACCGCCCGCGTTTCAGGATCTCGCACGCCAGAATCAAATCGACCGCGGCGCTTGCGCCCAGCGTATGGCCGACGCACCATTTGGATCCCGTGATCGGCGGAGTGGCGGCACCGTAAACCGCCCGGAAAGCGAGCTCTTCGGTTTCGTCGTTGATCGGCGTCGCCGTCGCGTGGGCCAGAATCGCGTCGGGTGCCAAGGGCAGTTTCGCCAGCGCCCGCGCCAG
Source organism: Bdellovibrionales bacterium (assembly GCA_036822295.1). Taxonomy (GTDB): domain Bacteria; phylum Bdellovibrionota; class Bdellovibrionia; order Bdellovibrionales; family UBA1609; genus JALHOQ01. Next base: position 1,797 of record DAISHW010000085.1, read on the forward strand.
ACTCACGCTCGAGGTCGCCGGCCGGGTCACGACCGAACCTTCGGTGTCGAGTTCCACGCCGGCGACGCGAATGCCGCCCGCGTTTTCGATCACCAAGCAGGCCGCGGCCTCTCCGAGCCAGAATCCGTCGCGCGCGCGGTCGAAGGGGCGCGGGCGACCGCCGCTGATGAGTTTCAGGGATTGAAAACCCTGGCTCACGAATTCGGTCACCGCATCGGCCGCTAAAATCACGACTTGATCCAAACCTTGCGCGAGCCAGATTCGCGCCAGCGCCAATGCGCCGAGCGCCGACGAACAGGCGTTGGAGATGCACAGACGCTTTTCGGGTTGAAGATCTTGGGCTCGCAGGAATTCGTCGAGCAACGGAGTCAAAGGATCGCGCGAGAGATCGCCGTCCCGCCAAATGAAGTCATTCGAGAGGCCCTTGGTCGAAGCCAGAATCACGCCGAAGCGCGGGCCCAATTCGGGCGCCGCTTCCCGATAGGCCGACGACAAATGCGTCGACAGATGCTCCCGCACGCTCGCGCCGCGCGGACCGGGGATCAGGAACGCGCGCCCCCCGCGATAGCCGGAAGACAGATCCCGCCCGTCGATCGCCGCGTTCCAAAGAGCGTCCACCCCCGAGCCCGCCCCCGTCACTATGCCGTAGGACGAGATCGTTCCCATCTTAGAATTTGACTCTCACAAAAGCCGGGATATGGTGGCGCGCATGATCGATCCAAGAACTGCGTTTCGGAATATGCGCTTCAAGGACGGCGTGGCGGAGTGGACGGTGCCTGAAGATTCGCCGTATTTCGCTGGTCATTTTCCCAATCATCCCGTTTTTCCCGCCGTCGCGATCGTGGACGCGAGCGTTTATTTACTCACCGAATATCTGCGGAAACCGGACCCGCGCTCGGTGCCCTCGGCCAAGTTCATGAGTCCGATCACTCCGGGGCAAAACGTGCGCGTCGAACTCAAGAATCTAAACGAGACGGAGTGGGCCGTGGAATGGAAGGATCAAACGAGCGGTCGGCTCGCGGCCACGCTACGCATTCGCCTTTGAATGATGAACCGACTCGGCCGCCAGTAAATAGACGTCTTGCAGGGTTTTCACCGTGGCCAGCCGCTCGCCTTCGAGTTTCACGCCCAAAGTCTCTTCAATGTACACCAGCATGTCGACCGCATCCAAGCTGTCCAAACCCAAATCGCCCGCAAGAGTGGCCGTGGGTACGAGCTTCTCACCGGGAATTTCAAAGCCTGAGCGCATCAAATTGTTCACTTGGTCGATCACGTCCGCGGTGGGCGTCATGGGCAAAAGTCCTCGGTTTCAGTTAGGGCTCGACAATAACAAAGAAGTGTTGATTCCACCAAACGCAAAATTATTGCTCAAAACGGTCTTTGCCTGTACGGGCGTGTTCGCTTGGATCAGGCGTGGTCCTTTGCAATCGTCGGCCACCCGCTCAAGATTACGCGTGGGTACTAAAACGCTGTCTCTCATCATCTGAATCGACACGATGGCCTCGATCGCGCCGCATGCGGCGAGCGAGTGACCCAGGTGGCCTTTGAGCGAACTGACTGGCACGTCGTCGCCGAACACTCCAGCTATGGCTTTGGCTTCCTCGGCATCGCCGTGCACCGTCGAGGTGGCATGGGCGTTCACGTAGTCCACGTCTTTAGCGCTCAAGCCGCCGCGCTTTAAGGCCTCGCGGATCACGCCCATCATGGTTTCAGAACTCGATTGAGTCATGTGCGCTCCGTCGCATTGATAAGTTCCGCCGGCGATGCGGGCGAGAGGCCGGGCGCCGCGCGCGTTCATATGCGCTTCGGACTCGAGAATCAAAACGCCGGCGCCCTCGCTCACGACCAAACCATCGCGTTTTTCGTCAAACGGACGCGAAGCTTGATCGGGGCGGTCGTTGTAGCCGCGCGAAGCCGCCTGCACGATATCGAACACCGCGGTGCTGGTGTAATGGAGCTCGTCGGCGCCGCCCGCGATCACGACGTCATAAAGGCCGGCGCGGATCATCTCCCAACCCAAAATCAACGCTTGGGTGCTGGTCGCGCACGCGGAACTCGGCGCGAGCAAGGCGCCGTCGTACCCGATCGCGGCGGCGACGTTGGCGGCCACCGAATGATTCATGACCTTGAAGAACGAAGTCGAGAGCTGTCCTTCGGGTCCGTGCTTCTCGAACAATTTTTTAAAGTACGTTTCAAATGTGCACGGGCTGCCCGAGGTCGAGCCCATGATCAACAGCGTGCGCGGCGAATTCAAGTTCGCGCCCGGGGTCAGGTCGGCTTGCGCCAGCGCCTGGAAAGTCGCGAGCGCGCCCATCTCGGACATGCGCGACATGCTTCGCCGCACTTGCCGGGGAATTTTCATGACGTCGTAATCGGCGACCGGAGCGCCCAAGCGGCTGTGCAGACCGTTGTACTCCGCCCATTCGGAATACGCGCGGACGCCGCTCCTGCCTTCGAGCAGCGCTTGGAACGTGGCCTCGCAACTCAAACCCAACGAAGTCAGCGCGCCCATGCCGGTCACAAAGACGTTCATCGATCCCCCATTTTTTTCAGTTCCTGCAAGATCGGTTTGATGCCGGTGATATGCCCGCATGTGCGCAGCGCCGAAGTCGCCGCGCCCAGCAGGCCCGGAAACAGGCAGTTCTGGCCCGTCAAAAGCAGATTCAAAACTTTGGTGCGCGGGCCGAGCGCGCGCGCGCCCGTGTTCTGCATCGAATGGTACAAGCCATAGCTTGAACCCTCTTCCGAGCCGTTGAAATGCAGATGCGTAAGGGGCGTGGAGCTTTGCGTTTCCGCGATGTGCGCCGGCAGGTCGGGCTCGTAGCGTCCGACCGCGCGGAAAACCGAATCGCTGATTCTGGCTTTCAAGTTTTTGTAATCCGCGGACCGGCGGCCGTACGCCTGGCCCTGAAAAGGCAGGAACCACTCGTAAGGTCCGGTGGCGTGCAGACTCATCGGGAAATGCGTTTCTTCCGCGGACCAGGAACGTTTCGGGCTTGAGACGAAGACGACCGGCGGAGTCTCGCCCGGATTCGTGGCGGCGAAGATGTCGTCCGGATCGCTCGACCTGAAGAAATAGTAGTTCCTCGAGGGATCGGTCGGCGGGCGCCGGCGACTGGTCGTGTACATCCCGAAAATCCCGCCGCTTTCTTTGAGTCCGCGTAAACGATCCTTGAACACCGGCGGAAACAAAGATTGATCGGAAACCATGCGGAACGTCGCCTTGGGATGGATCGACGAGATCACCCATTCGGCCGAATACGCTTCGCCATTCGCGCAAACCACGCGTTTCGCTTGGCGGCCTTCGGTTTCAATGGCCGTGACTTTACGGCGCAGCTTCACCTGGCCGCCCAAAGCTTCAAGGCGGTTCACGAACGCCCGCGTGAGCTCGTCGCCTCCGCCGTTCAAGCCGTAAGGGCCGCGGATCAGCGAGTCGGTGACGATCGCGTGAAAACCGAACGCGACGTCGCGGGGATCGACGCCGTGAAGAGTGCAATAGGAATAAAACACCGAGCGCAAACGCGGATCGTTAGTCAAGCCTTCAACGATATCGCGCAATGAAAGGTCCAGGGCCTCGGGCGGAAACGAAGATTCCGGCGCGTCGTTGAAACGATAAGTGGGAAAGCACGCGCTGGTCTTTTCGATCAACTCGAAGTACCGCGCGATCGCCGCGCGCTCGTTCGGAAAAATCGCCGCCAACTCGCTGACCGCGTTCGCGTGGCCTTGCGGAATCAAGACCCGACCTTCAGGATAGCAGAGCACGTCGAATCCGGAAGGATTCAGCGGCGCGAAAATCTTTTCATCGAAAACGCCCAAGTATTCGAGCAGCACGCGGAACGGTTGGCCGGGACCGAGCGCGCCGAAATAATGCGCGCCCGTATCGAAAGTCTCGCCCATGCGGCGAAAGCTGTGCATGTAGCCGCCGGGCTTGTTGTACTGTTCGAGCAGCGTGACCTTTTTGCCCTTGCGCGCGAGCAAAACGCCGGCGGTCAGCGCGGAAATGCCGCTTCCCAAAATCAGCACGTCGGTTTTCATGAGGGGAAAAGCCCGCCGTTAACGCTCAATGTGGCGCCCGTCACGTAGGACGAATCGGGGGAACACAAAAATGACACCGCTCCCGCGACTTCCTCGGGCTGGCCGATGCGGGCCAATGGAATGCGTTTTTTCATTTCCTCTAAGAAGGGGATTTCACGGATCATCTCGGTTTCGATCAAGCCGGGAGCGACCGCGTTCACGCGCACGCCGCGCGAGCCGATCTCCATCGCCAGCGACTTGGTCATCGCGATCAGCGCCGCTTTCGAAGCCGCGTAATTGAACTGGCCCGCGTTGCCGGTCTGGCCGGCCAGCGACGCCATGTTCACGATCGCGCCGGCGCGTTGGCGCATCATCTTGCGAATGCAAAAACGCATCAGGAAAAACGGCCCGTACACGTTGGTTTTCATCACGGAATCGAAAGCCTCGTCCGACATGAGTCCGAGCAGAGTGTCCTTGTGGATGCCGGCGTTATTGACCAAAACATCAAGGCGCAGTTCCGAATGCGTTTTGAACCGTTCGGTGAGCGCGGCTTCGACTTCGTTTCTGTCTTGAGTGTCGAAACGGATCAGTTCGCCCAGACCTCCCGCGCTCCGAATTTTTTCCAAAGTTTCGGCGGCGCCTTTTTCGTTGCGATGGAAGTGCGCGAGCACGCGGAAACCGTCGCGCGCCAATCGGATCGCGACCGCGCGGCCGATGCCAGAGGAACTGCCGGTTACCAATGCCAAGTGCTTTGCCAAGTTCATAAGGATTGCCTATGATCTAGCCCCGATGCTGACAAGAGTCAAAATTCTGACCAAACTATGGTTTTTATACTTCCTGATGTGCATCGGCGGGCTCGGTTTCGTGACCGCTTTCATGCTGTTTTTTCCGCTCGGCTTTTTGTCGCGTTGGCTCCCCGGTTTGCGGGGACACGAAGATGGGATTCTCAAAACCGGTGTGACGTTGCTGATGCGCGCGCAGCCCTGGTATCACTCGGAGCTGGCCATCGATTTGCCCGATCATGAGCGCGTGCTTTTGGTGTCCAATCACCGTTCGCACCTGGATGTGTTCATTTTGCTCTCGCGCGTGCCGGGCATTCGCATTCTGGCTAAAAGCTCGCTGTTCAAAATCCCTTTTTTAGGCCTGATGATGCGGGCGACCAAGCAGATCGGTGTCGAACGTGGTCGTTTTGATGCGTGGACTCGGGCCATGGAAACTGTTCGGCAGCGTCTGCGCGAGGGCGAAACCGTGCATATTTTTCCGGAGATGACTCGTTGCGAAAAGAATTTCGCCTCCGTGAACCCATTTGTGGCGGCGCCTTTCTTCGTGGCGATGCAAGAAGGGGCGACGATCGTGCCGCTGGTATTCAAGAACACCGATCGGGTGTGGCCGAAGGGCGAAGTCGGCCTGCACTTTCGCGAAAAGGTCGAAGCCCGCACGTTGCCGGCGGTGAACGCGCGCGATTTCGCGTCGGCCGAATCTTTGCGCAACGAAGTTCACCGGCGCATCGTCGAGGCGCTGGCGTGATTTTACGAATCGCGGTGGTCGTTCCGACTTACAACAATCCGCGCACGATCAGTTCCGTCGTGAAAGACATCGTGACGCGCACGAAGTTTCCGGTGGTCGTCATCGACGACGGCTCGGAAACCCCGGTCGCCAACGTTTTGTATTCGTTCGAGGTGAAGGGGGCGCTGGAAACGGGGCGGGTGCGCGTCGTGCGCTTCGAGAAAAACCGCGGCAAGGGCGCGGCGCTGCGTTTCGCGATCCGCGATCTGGCCGCGCGGGGGTTCACGCACATGCTGACGATGGACGGCGACGGCCAGCATCTCGCGGGCGAGATCGCCAAACTCGTCGATCTGGCGCGCGCGCATCCCTGGGATCTGGTGATCGGCCATCGCAAGCTCGAAAGCCGCACGGTTCCCGGAGTCAGTAAATTCGGCCGCGCTTTTTCGAATTTCTGGGTGAAGTACCAAACCGGCTTGCGAATTTTCGATTCGCAGAGCGGTTTCCGCGTCTATCCGCTCTTCGTCGTGCAGACGATGTCGTTCCGCACGCGCAAGTACGATTTCGAAATCGAAGCGTTGATCCGCTTTTTGTGGAGCGGCGGCGGCGTTCGCGAGGTGGAAATCGAATGCGTCTACCCAGAGCCCACCGATCGCGTGAGTCACTTTCACAAGTTCTGGGACAACGCCCGCATTTCGATGCTGAACACGTTGCTCGTCGCCGTGTCGCTCATGCGCAGTCATCGCGATCCGCGCGGGCTGGCCTTGGCGTTGGGCTTCGGCGTGTTCATCGGCTTTACGCCGTTTTACGGTTTCCACACGTTCATCGCGATCGGGTTGGCGGTGCTTTTGCGTTTGAACGTCCTTGCGGTTCTGTTCGGCAGCCAGGTTTCGCTGCCGCCGCTTGCGCCACTGGTGATTTGGGCCTCGGTCGATGCCGGCGAGCGCCTGGGTGTTCCGCCCAGGCCGGGCATCGCGGCCCACTTCGAGCAATGGCTGGTTGGCGGTCTTGGACTGGGCGCCGTCCTGGGATTGGGCATAGCTTTGCTCACTTACGCGCTGGCGCTCTATTGGATGCGGGCCAAGGCCGGTCAGAGCAACTGGAGCGGTCGCACGCGCGGCGGTCGCTTAGGCAACGGTTTTCTGAAGCTGGTATTGCGCCATATGAATCTGCGCGCCGGTTATTTCTGTCTGTATTTCATCGTTCCGTACTTCTGGCTGTTCGCGCCCAAGGCGCGCCGCACTTTGAACGAGTACTACCGCTTGATTCAGCCGCGCGCGAATTGGTTCGGACGTCAAAAGCTCGTGCTGCGCCATTTTTTCCGTTTCGGTCAGGTGCTGATGGACCGCGTGTACCAGGGATTCCATGGCGAGTTGAAGTTTCGCGCCGCGCCCGATGGCATGCACCATATACTGGACGCCGTCTCGGAAAAGAGCGGTTTGATCTTGTTGAGCGCGCATTTGGGCGGCTGGGATCTGGCGGCGGCGTTGCTGGGCGCGCACGGTTTTGACGACAAGATCCACGTTGTCGAATACCTGAGTGACGGGCTGAACTTCCAGAAGATCAAAGACAAGATGGATCCGCATCACGTGGCCAAGGTGGACAGCAATCTTTCGACCGACGCGATCTTCGAGATCCACCAGGCGCTCAAGCGCGGACAGTGCATCGGGTTGATGGGCGATCGACCCATTGGCGACCGCTTCGAGCTGATTCCTTTCTTCGGTAAACTCGCGCCTTTCGACGTGACGGCGTTCCGCCTGGCGGCGGCTCTGCGCGTGCCTTTGCTGTTTACGTTCGGATTCAAGGGCGCGACGGGTGAATACGACTTCTTCGCGCGGGCGCCCCGCGGGTATGTCTTTGACGATACGAAATCGCGCCCCGAGCAGCTCTACGACTGGGCGTCCGAGTACGTGCGCGAGGTCGAATCGTTCGCGCGCCGTTATCCGGAGCAATGGTTCAACTTCTATCCGTTCTGGTCGTCGTTGCCGGTTTCGCCCACGGGCGTCCTGGCGGGACAGGGGAGCAATCTGTTGGCCGAGGAGATCGTCCATCCGCCGGCTCGCCGCCAGAAGATTCGCGTTGCCCCTTCCGGCGAACACGAATCTTTGACACGGGTTTAGCGCGCTCTTGTAATCGGCTCCGGACGCGGTAAAAGCATGCCAACCCGGAGGCCAGGATGAAAGCGATCGCATTGCTGATTTTAGGATTCACGTTCTCGGCTCATGCCGCGAAATCCGTGCTCTATCAAGGCAAACAAGAGATGTATACGTGCGAGAAGAGCGCGAAAAACGATCTGCCTTACACGAGCGCCTATTTCGAGGTCCTGGGTAA
>DAISHW010000086.1:0-9594 GCA_036822295.1 Bdellovibrionales bacterium
CGAGCTCAAGGTGTACGAATCCTGGTCGAACAAGGGCCCGTCGGCCTTGGGCAGCAAGGATTTCACGGTCTCGAGCACGGCTTCGTCCAAAGCCGGACCTTCTTTGAGCGCCGAGCCTTGCAGCACAGGCACCGCGAACTTCGAAAGCTTGTCGCGCAAGATCTGCGGGCGGTGCAAGACCGGCAAATCGGTCTTTTGAATCACCGCGATCCACGGCTTTTTGGCTTCGCTGACGATTTTGATGATCTCATCGAGCTGCTCGGCCGATTTCTCGTCGATATTCAAGACGGCGATCAACACGTCGGACTCCGAAATCACGTCCCGCGCCTCTTCGTGCAGGAACAGGTTCAAACCCGACTTCGCCTTCACCACTCCGGGCGCGTCGACCACGACGGCTTGAAAGTCTGCGCCGCTCACCAACCCCATCACGCGGCGACGCGTGGTCTGGGGCTTACTCGTGACGATCGAGACCTTTTCCCCGACGAGCGCGTTCATCAACGTGCTCTTGCCCGAGTTCGGTAGACCGATCAAACCGATGAATCCAGCGCGGTAATTCATGTTCTTTTCTCCATCGCGATGCGGGCGGCGGCTTGCTCGGCGATCTTGCGCGAGCCGCCCTCGCCTTCGCCCCACTTCTCTTGATTCACCAGGACCTCGAAGCGGAAGGTCTTGGCGTGCTCCGGCCCTTCGGCCGCGAGCAGACGATATTCAGGAACGACTTTCAGATTTTTCTGCGTCCACTCTTGCAAGCGGGTCTTGAAATCGGTGGCGTATTGATTCTCGCCGTTGAGCGAGCCGAGCATTTCGCCGAACTCGCGCTCGATGAACGCGCGCGTGTTTTCCAGACCCGAATCCAAATACAAAGCCGCCACCACGGCCTCGAACGCGGACCCTAGCAGACGCGGACGTAAATTCGCGCGCAGCGGAACCTCGGATTTGCCCAAGAACAGATATTGGCTCAAGTCGAGCTTGCGGCCGATTTCTCCTAAACTCGTTTCATTTACCAAACTCGCGCGCCATTTGCTGAGCGTGCCTTCATCCACGAGCGGATAACGGCGCATCAGCGCCTCGGACAGCAACAAATCCAAGACGGCGTCGCCTAAGAACTCCAAGCGCTCGAAATGGCCCCGGCTCATCGACTTGTTTTCGAAATGGAAACTTCGGTGGGTCAAAGCCACCTGCAAAAGATCGATTTGATGGAACCGATGGCCCAACCGGGTTTCGAGTTCCTGAAACTGGTTTTCCGTCATTATCTAGATCATCCCGGGCCTTAAAGACCCAACTTATAAGGGGCTTATAGCCCTAAAGGGAGCCGTGCGTCAATGTGAGCCCCGACCAAATGATCGCCCTGGATGCCTTTGATTTCGATTTGAAGCTCTTGATTGCGGGGCAGATCGCTCGCATCGACCTGAATCGGCCAGTAGTCGCGGGACAACAAGCGCCCGTCTTTCAAGGTCAGGCCGGCCTTCACGCGGCCGATCTGTTTTGCGGCCGAGGCCTGCCAGCGTTTCTCACTGAGCTCACGGAGCATCTGCGCGCGCTTTTTGATCTGGGCCGGATGCACTTGATCGCTTCTGCGCGTGGCGAACGTACCGGGGCGCTGCGAGTACGGAAACACATGCAACCGGGTCCACGGCAGTCGCTCCAAACGGCGGTAAGAATCCAGGAACTCTTCATCACCCTCGCCCGGAAAGCCCGCGATCACATCCATGCCCACAAAGGCATCCGGCACGCGGCGCGCGATCTCTTCCAGCGAATAGGTCACGGCATCGGCGGTGTACTGGCGTTTCATATCGAACAGCACCTTGGTGTTGGCGCTCTGGATGCTCATATGAAAATGCGGGCACAGGCGCCGGTCGGAATACATGTCCAAAAGCCGCTCGGAAACTTCGCCCGGCTCCAAACTCGACAAACGGATGCGCGGGACTTCGGTGTTTTCCAAAACGGCTTCCACCAGATCTTCGAGAACCAGTTGGCCATCCCGGTAATCCGCGATGTGCACGCCGGTCAACACGATCTCTTGGTGGCCGGCGGCGAAGAGCTCACGGGCGCGCCGGACGATTTGATCGACCGGCAAAGAGCGGCTTTTGCCGCGCGCGAAGGGAATCACGCAAAACGTGCAAAACGAATTGCAACCGTCTTGGATTTTCAAGAAGGCGCGCGTGTGTTCGGATTCGGCGCCGCCGCCGCCTTCCAGGTCTTCTTTCTTGAAGATGTTCGATTTGTGCACGCGGTCCTTGAGTTGGCCCGAGTAGTACTTGCGAATCAGATCTTCGAGCTGGCCCTTATGGGAGTTCGCCACCACCAGGTCGACGCCCGGCACGTGGGTGAATTCCTCGGTGTCGACTTGGGCCGCGCAGCCGGTGACCACGACAAGAGCGAGCGGATCGCGCGATTTCAAACGGCGCGCCGTGCGCACGGCCTCGCGCGTGGCTTCTTTGGTGACCGCGCAGGTGTTCAAGATATGAACTTGCGGGTGCTCTTTCGAAAGCGTGAAGCCGTCCTTGCCCAGGCGCGAGGCCAAGAGACCCGAGTCGTAAGTGTTCACCTTGCAACCGTAAGTGTGAATCCGGAACGACACGTCGCTCATGCGATCCAGCCCCCGCCGACGAGTTGCTTCTCGCGGTAGAACACGGCGGCCTGACCGGGAGTGATCGCGCGCTGCGGTTCATTGAACTCCAAATCAAAGCTGCCGTCGCCCAGGGCGCGCACTTTGGCCGCGGCCCCTTTGTGTTGAAAGCGAATCTTGACGGTGTATTCCTCGCCGTCCTTCACGTCGCTCAGCCAGTTCGCGTTCTTCATGCGCAGCGTACGGCCGTAAAGATGCTCCTCTTCACCGAGCCAGACCGTATCGGTCGCGGCGTCGATCTTCACCACGAAGAGCGGCACGCCGGTCGCGATGCCCAAACCCTTGCGCTGACCGTAGGTGAAGTTATGAATGCCTTCGTGCCGGCCCAGCTCTTCACCGGCGGGATAGCGACGAAGCGTTCCCGGACGCAGCAGGTCTTTGGCCACGCGCTCTTCGATGAACTTCGAATAGCCGTCCTTGCCGATGAAGCAAATGCCGGTGGAATCTTTTTTCTTGGCGACCACAAGACCGCGTTCCTGGGCGATGGCGCGCACTTCGGGTTTGCGAAGATGACCGACCGGGAACAGGATCTTATTCAAGATCCCGCGCTCGAGCGTGAACAAGAAATAAGTCTGATCTTTCCAGTCGTCGGCGCTCGAGATCAGGCGCGGCTCGCCGCCGACCTGGTCGATGCGGGCGTAGTGGCCGGTGGCGATGTAATCGCACTCGAGCTCTTTCATCTTTTGAATCAGATGATCGAACTTCAGGTACGTGTTGCAATTGGAACACGGTATGGGCGTGCGGCCCTCCAGATAAGAGCCGACAAAATCGTCGATGACGTAGGCTTGAAACTTGGCTTCGCAGTTGATCACGTAAAAGGGTATGCCCAAGCGATCGGCCACCGCGCGCGCGTCGTCGACATCGGTGCTCGAGCAACAGGTGCCGTGGCCTTCTTGAATGTCGCAAGAATCGGCCGAATAATCCCAAACCTGCATCGTCGCCCCGATCACGTCGTAGCCCTGCTCGACCAGAAGCGCGGCCGCGACGGACGAGTCGACGCCGCCGCTCATCGCGACGAGCACGCGGCCCTTGAAGCTCCCACCGAATTTATACGCCATAGGCTTGCCTTTCACCGTGGCTGAACCCGCGCAAGCGCCCGATCACTTCGACGAGCGCCGCGTGAAACCGATCCATTTGTTCTTCCGTCGTTTCCCAGCCCAGGCTCACGCGCAGGCTGGTTTGCGCTTCCTCGCGCTGAAGGCCCATGGCCAGCAAGGTCGGCGACGGTTCGGGGCTGCCCGACGAGCACGCGGCGCCCGTGCTGACCGCGAAACCCCGCACATCCAGGTTCATCAACAACGTTTCTCCGTCGACTCCCGCGATCATCAAGCTTGTCGTCGTGGCGATGCGCGGAAACGCCGGACCGAGCACGCGAACGTCCGCGACGGCCGCGAGCAGCCGCTTTTCAAAACGATCGCGGAGTCGGGCGATGCGCTCGGCTTGCGGCGCGATCTGATCGCCGAGTTTCGCCATCTCGCCCAGGCTGGCGATGCCGAGCACGTTTTCGGTGCCCGCGCGCCGACCGCGCTCTTGCGGGCCGCCATGAATCAGGCTTTGCAAATTCAAACCGCGGCGCACGAACAACGCGCCCGTGCCTTTGAGCGCGTAAAACTTATGACCCGAGATCGTCGCCATATCGACGCCGAGCTCACGCAGGTTCAGCGGGATTTTTCCCAGCGCCTGCACGGCATCGGTGTGTACGAGCGCCCCCGCCGCTTTGGCGATCGCGACGACGTCCGGGATGGGCTGAATATGTCCGGTCTCGTTGTTGGCGAGCATGACGGACACCAACAAGGTTTGGGGGCCGGCCATTTCACGCAAGTGATTCAGATCCAGCTGTCCGTCGCGGTTCACGCGGATCATCCGCACGTCGAAACCCTCGTCACGCAAGGCCTCGGCGGTTTTGCGCACCGAGGGATGCTCGACCACGGAAATCAAAATCTGTTTACGTGTCGCTTTCGCCGTCGCCAGGCCTTTCAATGCCAGGTTGTTGGCTTCCGATCCTCCGCCGGTGAAGATCAATTCCAGCGCGCTCACCCCGAGCAACTTCGCCAGATTTTGACGGGCTTCGCGGATCACGGCCTTAGGCCCGCGGCCGGACCAGTGAATCGAGCTCGGGTTACCGTAAATCTCGAGCCATTCCGCGACTTTGATTTTGACCAGAGGGTGCACCGGAGTGGTCGCGCCGTGATCCAGGTATACGGGGGTTTTCACGTCTGCGTGTCGTACCACAAATGCCGCTCCGCCTCAAGACACCGCCCTTGGTCTAGACTACCGTGCGTTTGCTTCAGCCAAGGGGGGCAAAGGCCGATCAGAGACCAGAGATGAAACGTCCCGAAATTTGGGCCGAAGCCCTTAAAATCAGCGCGGATTCCTTGGAACGCTGGTCGCTTGAAGCGCCCGAGGGAATGCCGGTCGTGGTTCATTGCCTGGAGCAGGCGTTGATCAGGGGCGAGGATTATTTTGCATGGGCTCAAGAGCATTTCGGCATGGCCATGCTCAATTCGAGCTTCTTCGCTTCGGCTCTGGACACCTCTCGCTTGCGGGAGGCGCGCCAAAACGGCGACTGGAAGCCATGGATGTTCCCGGTGAGCGAATGGGATGGGGTGCTTTACGTCGCGTGCGCGGAACCTCCGTCGACGGAAATCCCCGACACCGTGTTCTTGCTCGCCGATCCGGTCGTGATGCGGCAGGCGTGGAACGATTGCGAAGAGAGCAGCTTCGAAGCCCCGACGGGTTTAAGCGATGCGCCGCCGCCTTTCAAACTCAACTTGGACAATACCGCTTTCGGCGCGACCGCGGTCGACTTGGCGCCGGAAAACACCGTTTCCGAAAACACCATGCCGGTGATTCCGCTACCCGTTGAGCAAACCGAGTCGCATATTTTGTCCCCCACCGCCGCGGTTTTGCCTGAAATGCCCGTGATGGAAAAAGATCCCGCGCGTCCGTCATTGATCACGAAAAGCCCGCCGCCCAAGCCCAAAATAGTCGCGCTCGACAACGAGATCAACGGTCTGTTCACGCACTTGCGCCAACGCTATCAAGCGTCGCTGGTGATGCGCGTGCATCAGAACGTGGCGACGATCTATCGTTGGGATCCTGAATTGAACCTGCAAGCCTCGGCGCCCAACGCTTCGGTGAACCTGTCTTACCCGACGTTCCTGCGCATCGTTTCCAAAACGATGATGCCCTATCACGGTTACCTGGTCGACTCGCCCGCTCACCAGGAACTCTTCGCCCACTTCGGCATGGACAAGCTGCCCGCTTGCGTGAGCGCCGTGCCCATCCGGACGAACGGCGATCTGTGGGGTATCGCGATCGCTTTCGGCGACGAGAGCGCGCAGAAGCTCGATTCTTTGAACTTCCTGCAAGACGCCGTCGATCGCCTGGTCCACCAAATCGGTCCCGCGCTCGCCGCGGCCTGACTCGCTTACCTGAACGCGTTCAACAATTGAATTTCCATTTCGCGGCCGGAATCTTCGGCCGCGAGTTTGCGCAGATGAATGCGGATCTGATTCCAATTCTCAGGCCATGCCGAATCCGGCAGGCGGTCGGCCCACTCCACGAAAACCAAGCCCTGGCTCGCGCGGAACAAGTCCCAGAACCCGCTGGCCTCGAGATCCGCGTCGTCTTGCACCCGATAAAGATCGACGTGATCGATGGCCCCCCCGGGACTTTGATACTCGTGATGGATCGCGAACGTGGGAGAGGCGATATCGCCAAAGGCCTTGAGCTCCTCTAGAAACCAACGCACGAATTGCGTTTTGCCCGCGCCGAGCTCGCCCGAAAGCAAAACGACGCAGGGGCGTTTGAGCTCCGACGTGAAACTCTTGATCCACGCGCGGGTCGCCTGAATGTCAGCAAGAGCGTGCACGGACATCTCAGAACAGGCTTCCGCCCAAACGCAGGCGGGACACGATTTGCGGCAGGATCGTTTTCAAATCCGACGCGGTCAAAGACGACTTGTCATTGCCCGCACGGACCCACTCGTCGGCCAAGCGGCCGTGCAAGTACGCGGCGGTGCCGCTGGCCAGCGGCGTTTCGAGTCCCTGCGCGAGCAGAGCCCCGATCATCCCGGTCAGCACGTCGCCCGTCCCGGCCTTGGCAAGCGCCGAGTTGCCGGAATGAATGACCATCGTGCGCGTGCCGAACGCCAGGACGCTGCGGAACCCCTTGAGCAGCACGTGACAGCGCGCCTTTTCAAACGCCTGAATCGCCGCGCGGAAGCGGTCGCGCTCGATGTCGGCCGCGCCCACTTTCAAGATTCTGGAGAGTTCGCCCGCATGGGGCGTGATCACCCAGTTCGGCGGCAAAGGGAACAGATCGTGCCCGGCGCAGGCGGTGATGGCGTCCGCATCGACGACGACGGGAACGTCCATACTCTTCAATCGTTCGATCAGCCGCGCGGTCGGCGCGCCGCCGCCCAGACCCGGACCGATCGCGACGGCGCTGAACTTGCCTTTCCACAGCGCTTCGTCATCGACCGAGCCCGTAAGCACTTCCGGAATCTCTTTGAGCGATTCGTAGGGGGGCGTGAAGCTCGCCCATTGCACGTAACCCGCGCCCATGCGAAAAGCGCTGGTGCTGGCCAGGATGCCCGCGCCCCAGAAGCCTTCGCGCCCCGCGAGCACGAGCAGCCGTCCGTGATCGGATTTGTTCGTGGTTTCGGCGCGGGTCGGCAGATAGCGCCGGGCCAGCCGCTCCGTAAATAGAAAATGTGAAGTGGCGATGCCGCGCAAGGCCTCGAACGGAAAACCGATGGGCAGCGCCCGGAGTTTTCCGATGTGCGCCGGACCCTCGCTAACAAAGAAGCCCGGCTTGGCCAAACCGAACGTCACCGTCATCGCGGCCTTCACCGCGACGCCTTCGACCCGACCGGTATCGGCGTTCAAGCCGGACGGCGTGTCCAGCGAAACCTTGGGCGCCTTGCCGGCGTTCATTGCCTCAATCACGGCGGCAAAAGGCGGCGCGACTTTGCGTTTCAGGCCGATTCCGAAAACCGCGTCGACGATCAACTCGCTTGAACCAAGCTGCTTCACGCGTTCGGGCTGCGCGAGCAGATCGACCACGCGCAAGCCCTGCAATTCGGCGCGTTTCAACTGCGTGCGGAACAACGCGGACTGGGCGTCTTTCGGCGCGACCAGGAAAATCAAAAGATCGCGGTAACCCGCCGAGTGCAAGTGGCGCGCGACCACCAAACCGTCGCCGCCGTTGTTGCCCGGTCCGCAAACCACGGCCACGGCGCCGCGCGTGAGCTCCGGCAAAAAAGTCAGGTCGATTTCGCGCGAGGCCAGCGCGCCCGCGGCTTCCATCAGCACTTCGCCGTTCAGCCCGTAGACCGACCGCGAGATCTCATCGATTTGCGTGGCTTGGTCGACCGTCGCGAGTCGCATGGCTCAGGCAAGCTCGGCTTGCAGGAATTTGGCGATCGATTCCGCCAACTCGCCGATCTGCGTGCGGTCGCGGCCTTCGACCAGCACGCGGATCACGGGCTCGGTGCCCGAGAAACGCACGAACAAGCGGCCGTCGCCTTTGAGTTTGGCCTCGGCGTCTTTGATGACTTTGTCGTAACCGGGAATCGTATCGAGCGCTTTTCTTTGGCCGACGCGCGCGTTGATCAGAACCTGCGGCATGTCTTCCATGATCGCTTTGAGTTGCGAGAGCGGCTTGTTCTCGGACTTCAAAACCGCGAGCACGTTCAAGGCCGCGACGCAGCCGTCGCCGGTCGTCGAGTGATCCAAGTGAATGATATGTCCGCTTTGCTCGCCGCCCAGACCGTAACCTTGTTTGCGCATGGCCTCGACGACATTCTTGTCGCCGACGTCGGTGCGCACCACGTAGATGCCGTGTTTCTTCATCGCGGCGTCCAGGCCCGCGTTGCTCATTTGCGTCGCCACGATGGTGTTCTGCGGAAGCGATTTCTTCTTCGCCAAATGCATCGCGCAGATGGCGAGAATATGATCGCCGTTGACGATCTTGCCCGTTTCGTCGGCCATGATCACGCGGTCGGCGTCGCCGTCCAAAGAGATGCCCACGTCGGCGCGGTAGCGGACGACGGCCTCGCACAGGTTTTCCGGATGCAGGGCGCCGCACTTATAATTCACGTTGTAGCCGTCGGGCTCGTCGCCGATCACCACCAAATCCGCGCCCAGTTCCGAGAAGATCGCGGGCGCCACTTTATAGGCCGCGCCGTTGGCGCAATCCAAAACGATGCGCATGCCCTCGAGCGACAGGTTCAACGGAAAGGCGTTCTTGGCGTAAACGATGTAACGGCCGGCGGCGTCGTCGATGCGGCGAGTGCGACCGAGCACGTCGCCTTTCGCCAACACCGAATCGAAATCGTTCTCGTGCACCAGGCGCTCGATCTCGCGCTCCATGCTGTCGGGAATTTTAAAACCGTCGGCGCCGAAAATCTTGATGCCGTTGTCATGATAAGGATTGTGCGAAGCCGAAATGATGATGCCGGCGTCGACGCGCATGTTGCGGGCCAAGAACCCGATCCCCGGAGTGGGTAACGGGCCCGTCAATTGAACGCCGATCCCCATCGAGTTCAGACCGCTGGCCAGCGCTTGCTCGACCATGTAACCCGAAAGCCGCGTGTCCTTACCGATCAACACCATGCGCTTTTGACCTTGGCGCCCGGGCATCTGGCGCAGCAATAAGCCCATGGCTTGGCCGACCTTAAGCACCACGTCGGGAGTCATCGGGAATTTATTGGCTTCGCCCCGGATTCCGTCGGTTCCAAACAGCTTACGCACTTCGCTCTACTCCTGGGAGGTTTTCTTGCTACCTTCTGAAAGAACCACGGTGAACTCCCGCGGCTCGATAGTCAAGACCCTCGCGCCAATGGGAAGGCTGACGCCCTCGCGATTCAGCTGCACGACTTGGCGACCAGGGCGGGCGCCGGTCAGATCTACCGTGAAGACGGGACTGATGCTGTTGAGTTTCTTCAAGGCCACCCGCGG
>DAISHW010000087.1:0-9364 GCA_036822295.1 Bdellovibrionales bacterium
TCGACGAGCTTGGCGCCTTCGGAGGAGTGATCGCCTTTTCGGCCTTTGGCCAGATCGTGGAACAGGGCCGTGAGCTTGAGCGTCCACCAGTCCGCGGCGGTCAGCTCTTTGCCCAGACGGCCGACGATTCCGAAGATCGCGGGATGCTTTTTCAGGCGCTGCACTTCCCGGAGCGCCTGCACCAGGTGGGCGTCGGCGGTGAAGCGGTGATAATGATCGTGTTGGACCAAACCTTTGAGTTTTTTGAAATCGGGGATCAGGATCTCAAGCCAGCGCGTGCGGTAGAGGGCCACCAGAAAGGCATCGGGCTCATCCCCGTGAACGGCGGTATGAAGCAGTTTGCCGCGCTCGGCGGCGCTTAAAGCCCGGCCCCACTCGTCGACATGTCTGCGCGCCTCGAATTGCCGGAGCAGCGAGGGATCGTCGCGCAGTTTTTTAAGCGCCACGGCCGGATCGCTCAGGTTTTCGGTGGCGGCGCGGCGCGCTTTCGGTCCGGCTTGATGATAGGCCACCACCCAATCGGCGTAAAAGCTCGCGCGCTCGAGTTCGCTCTGCACGAACTTCATCAACACGCCCGCCGATTCAAAGCCCAGGTCTTTGGCGAGCGCGATTTGATCGTGGGCGGAAAGCACGTCGCTTGAGCCGTTCAAGTGAAGCCAGGAGCGGATGAAGAGCAGCTCTTCCTTGATTTGCTCCAAGACTTTGAACGCGTAGTCGTCAGCGGCTTTGAAGGGCTCGGGCGCGAGCCGTCTGAGCGCCAAGGCTTGCTCGATATCCCTTAAGCCGCCCGCGCCGTATTTCAAATTGGGCTCCAAGTAATTTGAAATCGAATCCTGGCGTTTGCGACGCTCCTCGCGTTCGCGTTTCATGGCCTTCAGGATCTCGCGTTTGCGTTTGACGGCGTGGTGACGCTGACTCTCGAGCTCGGGATTTTCGCTCAGCGGCCGGGCCTGATGAAGCGCCAACAGGTCGAAGGGTTCGACGCCGACGCTCCAATCCTTCGGGTCCTTCGGCGTGCGGCCGCGCAGTTTGACCCCGTCTTTGAAGGCGCGACCGGTGAACGCGCCGACGTCGGCCTCTTCACCGGTGAAGAGCAGATCGATATCGGATTTCGGAGTGAGTTCGTGCCGGGACCAGGAACCGAGCAGCACGGGTTTGAGCTTTTCGAAATCGCCGTAGGTTTTCAGACGTGCCAGCAATTTGTCTTCGAGCCAGCCCGAGAATTTTTCGCGGGCCGCGCGCACGTTCGGAAATGCGACGCCCTCGAGCAGGAGGTTTCGCCCCTCCTCGACGTCCCCGCTCAAGACAAACCTTCGCGTTGCCATGAATGGAGTTTATTCAAGGCTTCGAGCGGAGTCATGCCGGAAAGATCGAGTTTGCGCACCTCTTCGATCCAGGCGGGAGGCGCGCTCGTCATATCGGCGAACGAGAGCTGAACGCCCGTTTGACCCTCGAAACCTTTAAGGATGGTCTGGGCCCGTTGAGTGACCGAGCCCGGCAGGCCCGCGAGCTTGGCGACGTGGATTCCATAGCTGCGATTCGCCGGCCCCTTGACCAAAGAATGCAGGAATTGGATCTGCCCGTTCTTTTCTTGAACGCTCATATGGCCGTTGTGAATCTGCGGGTAGATCTGCGCGAGTCCGGTGAGCTCATGGTAGTGAGTCGCGAACAGCATATAGGGTTTGCGATCGCTGACCAGGAACTCCAAGATGGCTTGCGCGAGCGACAGGCCGTCATAGGTCGAAGTGCCCCGGCCGATTTCGTCCATCACGACCAGGGAGCGTGAGTTCACGCGCTTCAAGATCTCGGCGGTTTCGGTCATCTCGACCATGAATGTGGAAAGACCGTCGTTCAGCGCGTCGCTCGCGCCGACGCGCGTGAAGATCTCGTCGAAAATCGGCAGCTCCGCGCTTTCGCTGGGAACGTACGCGCCGATTTGCGCCAGGATCGCGTTCAGCGCCACTTGCCGCATCAGCGTGCTCTTACCGGCCATGTTGGGGCCGGTCAGCAGCAAGCACTCGCCCGGATTGAGCGCGAGCGAATTCGGAACAAAGCCTCCGCCCAAAGTTTGCTCGACGACCGGGTGGCGGCTCAACTCCAAATGCAGCCTCCCGGCGAAGCGCGGCCGGGCATAACGTCGTTCACTCGCCAGCCATGCGAACGAAGACAACACGTCCCACGCCGTCCATGCGCGCGCGAGCGAAAGAAGCGCCGGCGCCTGCGCGATCACCTGCTTGCGAAGCGCCGCGAAGATCTCGTACTCGAGCACGTCGCGCTTGGCGCGGGCCGACAAGACTTTCTCTTCCAGGCGATCGAGCTCGTCGGTCGTGAAGCGCTCGGCATTGGTCAGAGTCTGTTTGCGGCGATAATGCTTGGGCGCTTTTTCGGAATGGGTCTTGGTGAGTTCGATGTAAAAACCAAAGACGTTGTTGTAGCGCACCTTCAACGAACCGATGCCCGTCGCCGCTTTTTCGCGCTCTTCGAGTTCGAGCAGCAGCTGTTGCGAATCGCGGGTCAGCGCGATCAATTCGTCAAGTTCGGGGCTGAAACCCTGGCGGATCATGCCGCCTTCTTTGGTGGCGATCGGCAGTTCGTCGTTGAGCGCGCGTTCGATGGTGCGGGCGTGTTCGACGACTTCACTCAGACCGATGAGTTTGGCGCCCTCGGGATGGCGGCGGCTCAACTCGAAGCCGGCTTGAATCGATTGCGCGATCGCCATCAGGTCCCGGGCGTTGAACGTCGTGCTGTGCACTTTGCCGAGGCGGCGTTCGATGTCGCCGAGCGCGCTCAAGGTCTGGCGAAATTCTTTGAGTTCCGCGGGCGTCGAAAGCCAACCCGCGACTTCGTCCTGCCGTTTACGGATGATCTCTTCGTCCATCAACGGCGAGGCGAGCCAGGTTTTCAGCAAGCGGCCGCCCGCCCAGGTCTGCGTGCGGTTGACGGCGGCAAACAGCGTGCCTTCTTTCCCCCCGCGCGCGTTTTCAAAGATCTCCAAGTGACGAATGGTGGTGGCGCTCAGGCGCATGTGCGCTTGGCGGCGGCGCTCTTCGAACGGCGCCAAACCTTGCAACGTCTCTTCGCCTTGCAGGCCTTTGATGTATTCTTTCAACGCTTCCGTGCATGCCGCCAGCGACTTCACTTCCGAAGCCGCCGCCGCGGTCAAAAGACCTTTTTTGCGGCGCTCGGCCCACTGCGCGGCGGTCAGCACCAACTCGCGGGGCGCCAGCACGGTCAATAGCTCTTCGCGCTCGGACTCCCCCGCCACATCGTAGACGAAGGCCTCCCCGGTCGTGATATCCGCAAAAGCGATCCGGCGTTCATCGTAAGCGCAAAGATAGTTGGCGCTCAGCTGGTCGAGCGTGTCGGGATCGTAAACCATTCCCGGCGTCAGAACGCGGGTCACCGCGCGCTTCACCAAACCCTTGGCCAGCGCGGGGTCCTCGATTTGATCGCAGATCGCGACTTTGTGGCCGGCGGTCAGAAGTTTCGCGATCGGGCCGGCGATCGAGTGGTGCGGCATGCCGCACATTTTGGTGTCGTCGCCCGATTTTTTATTACGCTGCGTGAGCGCGATATTCAGAATGGGGGCGGCGGTCTCGGCGTCCTGGTGGAACATCTCGAAAAAATCGCCCATGCGGAACATGACGATTTTGTCGGTGTGCTGGGATTTGATGTCCCAATACTGCTGCATGAGCGGCGTCATCTTTTGTTGCATCTTCTACGTCTCTCACGGCGCTCTTAGGCCCGCAAGTCCCGGATCGCGCGCGACACACGGAGCCGACCGCCATAGCGCACGCGGGTCAACGTTTCCAAGATCGGCAGAACGCGCGCCGCGAGCGGCGCATCCGTCGCCTTCAAGCGGGTGAACAGACTTAAAGGGCCTTCATTGGCGGCCTTCTCGAAGCGGCGACGCCGCAGCTGACGCAGCAAATCCCGGTACAGGCGCTCGACGGGGCTGAGCGGTTCGCGCCCTTGAGCCTCTAGGAAATAAAGAACGGCCAGCACCAAGATGATCGACAACAAGAGAAAGAGCGGAAGCGCGTCGAAAATCGCGGCCTCCATCCCGAAGCTCGCCAGGATTTCTTTTTGGCGATTCAAGTCGAAGCGCACCAAGAAGCCTACCCAAGACGCGTCGACCTCGTCGATCAAGGCGCGCAGCTGGTAGTACGCGGTCTCGATGCCGAACCATTTGGCGAAACCCGAACTTTGCATGTAGGAATCGCTGCCGAGTGACAAGCGCAGCGGCGCGACTTGCGCCGTCGGATCGACCCGGCGCCAACGCCACTCCGTGGCGTCGTAGTACTCCACCCAGGCGTGCGCGTCGTGGGCGCGCACGGTCACGTAGTTTTCCAGAAAGCTGTGCGTCCCGCCTTGGAATCCGACCACGATTCGCGAGGGTACGCCCGCATGCCGCAGCAACGTCGCCATGGCCCCCGCGAAGTGCTCGCAAAATCCGGTTTTGGTGTCGAACAGAAATACATCCAGATTCGGCACGCGCGGCGGTTGCAGGGTGTAGGCGTAGCCCTGGTTGCTGAAGTGATGCAGCAAGCGGCGAACGGTCTCAGGCGCGCTCCCGCCTTTTATGTTTCCGAGCAACTCCCGCATCCGCGCCGTCGGTTCATCCGCGACCTGCAGGTACGGCGCCGGATCGGCCAGTTCTTCTTTCTTCGCCTCCGAAAACGTTTCGATGAAGTATCTTTCGCGGACCTTCAACGGGCGGTCGAGTTCGAATATGCGGCCCGCGCGCAAGACGGGCCTGCGATAGAGCGAAGTGAAGAACACGTGCGCGGCGTTTTCGGGCGCCAACAGGAATTTATCGAAGCCCGTTTCAAGAATGACTTCGATGTCGGCGCGGCCCTCGCGGCGGATCACGCGCTGGCCCGAATCGGTCCGCCGCTCCCAATTCAACCCTTTGGAGACGTCGAGCACCGCTCCCCGCCAATAGAGCAGATTCTTCGGCGGCACGATGCCGTTGTTGTACGAGGCGCGAAACACCAACTCATCCGAGGCCACCAAGTCCGCGACGCTTCCCGGTTGCAGGCGGTCGGTGATGCCGGTTTTCGAACCCGTATCGGCGCCCGTGCCGAAGCCGGTCGAGAAACGCGGAAAGAGCAGAAAAGACAGAACCAAGAGCGGCGCGGTTTTCAAAAACAACCCGAACGTCGCGCGCAGATCGCGCCGCCAGGAATTCGCGTCCCAAGAGCCGCGCTCGAGAGCGTACAAGAACGCCGTGATCAATATCCCGTTCACCGCCATGAAGATCGAGATGAACAGCGATTGATTGAGCAGCAGAAAGGTCATCAAGACCAGGAAACAAAGCGACGCCGTCACGAAGTAATCGCGCGCCGTGCGCAGCTCGTACACCTTCAGGCACGTCAGCAAGGTGAGCAACGTGCCCGCGGCCTCGTCGCCGAAGATGGAACGGTAGTGCTGCCAAATGGCCGCCGCGACCGCCACTTGCGCGAGCCATAGCAGTCCGCGCGGCGGAAGCCGCAATTGAAACCATTCGATGGCGAAACGGTAACCGACAAAGACGAACGCCAAGGCGGTGGACCAATACGGTCGCAGATAAAATTGCGGGATCAAGGTGAAAGCGACGAGCGCGAGCAACGGCAGCGTCAGGCCGCGCAATCCGTGCCTCATGCGGTCTCCGCAACGGCGGCAAGGGCGCGCAAACAGCGGCGCGCGTGATCCGGACCCGCACCGGTCGCGATCGTCAGATCCGGAGTTTGCATTTCGAAACTCGCGCCTTCGTTCATCGCGGTTTTGATCCAACCCGCCATGCGCGCGAGTTCCGCTTCAAGATCGCGACCGCCGCGCCACGGAACCTGATAGTGCTTGCGCTCCGCGCCCCAGTGCACTTTGCTGTAAAGCTGTCCCGTTCGGGCGTACTGCTTCCAGGCGATCTGGTGATAGCTTTCGCCGGGCAGGTAATTTTTCAGTTCGCCGAAATCGCCTTCGGGCGAGCCGCGCCTTCCCTGCTCGTCTTCGCCCGATTCTTGGCGCGCCGGCTCGAGCATCGGAGCGTCCAATGGTTTGGGATAGACGGTGACCTTGCCCTCGAAACGAAAGACCTTCCAGGCGCGGAACAGTCCGAGCGGATAAAAAGTCTCAAGCACCACCGTGGGCAACGGGAACACCCCGCGCTTGTGGCTCAAAACCTCTACCCGCGCCGTCTTGGCCGCCTCTTCCGGGTTCACCGTTTCCGTCACCGGCTTCGGGGTCGAGAAATACTTCGCGTAAGCGCGGATTTTCAGATCGCGTTTCAAACGGGCGCGCGCCTGGTGGAAACGAAAGGTGAACGGGACGAATTCACCCGCGTAGTTTTCGCCGGCGGCGACGAAATAAAGGCGCACGCCCTTCAGATTGTAATGCGTCTGCAGCATCGTCACGACGAAGACCGCGAACAAGAAGAACGCCAGGATGAAGATCAAATTATTGTTGTAGGTCGCGGCCGTCAAAATGAGCACGACGACCATGGACAAAAAGATGAAGCCGCGCCCGCTCGGCATGATGTAAATGCGATTGTCGCGATAGACCCAGCGCGGAAGACGCACGGGCATCACTCCACGGGCACCGACATGACGAACTCGCGCGATTTTTCGAACGCCGATTCGGTCGGGTACTTCATGCGGTGGTTGACGACCCAAGGGCCCACGGCCTGCACGTCCTCTGGCAAGACGAACTCGCGACCGGCCAAGAAGGCCCAGGCGCGCGCGGCCGCCAGGATCGCGAGTCCCGAGCGCGGCGAGAGCCCCGGGAAATCGCCTTTCAGGCTTCGGCTTTGCGCCAGAATCCGCTGCGTGAACTTCAGAACGGGCTCCGCGCACGTGATGCGATCGACTTGACCTTGCAACTCCAAAACTTTGCCGGGATCGAGCAACGCCTGAAGGGTATCGACCATCTGGCGATTGCCCTTGAGCAGTTCGATTTCAAATTGCGGGAGGGGAAAGCCCATATGAATGCGCATCAAGAAGCGATCGAGCTGGGATTCGGGGAGCGCGTAGGTTCCGACCTGCTCGCGCGGGTTTTGCGTCGCCACCACGAAGAACGGGTTCGGCAAATCGCGACTGGTTCCCTCGAGAGCCACGCGCCGTTCCTCCATCGCCTGCAAAAACGCGCTCTGCGTGCGCGGAGTGCCGCGGTTCAACTCGTCGGCGATCAGGGCGTTGGTGAAGATCGGTCCCGGATGAAGCTGAAAAACTTGTTTTTGCTGATCGAAGATCGCCGTGCCCAGAATATCGGCCGGCAAAAGATCGTTGGTGAATTGCACGCGCTTGGTTTCCAAGCCCAGCACGCGGGCGAGCGCGCGCACGAGGGTGGTCTTGCCGACGCCCGGCACGTCTTCGACCAGCAAGTGGCCGCGCGCCAGCACGGTCGCGAGCGAGAGCCGGATCTGCTCGGGCTTTCCTAAAATCACCGATTCCAAGACATCCAGGACGTTTTGCAAAGGCGAATTCGCTCCTTGGTCCTTCATGGAAAACATATGCCGCCCTTCACACGCCCAGTTCATTGAAGAGTTTCCGGTAAATGCCGTCGAAGCCGCCATTGCTCATGATCAAGACGACGTCTTTGGGCTTTGCCAAGCCCACCAGCTTGGCCAGCAACCCCGGCACATCGGGCGCGGTCTCGGCTTGTAAGCCTTTGGCTTTCAAGTCCGCGATCAGCCGATCGGTCGAAAACCTTTGCGCGGTGTCGATCTTCGCCTGGTCGAACGGCTGCGCGATCAAAGCGACGTCGGCCGCGCCGAAGGCGCGCGCGTAGTCTTCTTGAAAGACGTTGCGCCGCGAAGTCGCCGAACGCGGCTCGAACACCGCGATCAAACGACGATCCGGAAAACGTTCGCGCATGCATTTCAAGGTCAGATCCACGGCGGTCGGATGATGCGCGAAATCTTCGACCACCGTCACGCCGCCGGGCTCGCCCAAGAGTTCCTGGCGCCGTTTGACGCCTTTGAAGTCCGCCAAAGCTTGCAGCACTTTGGTCTTCGGCCATCCCAAAGCGTCGGCGAGCGCGAACACGGACAAAGCGTTCATCGAATTGTGCTCGCCGAAAATCTTGAGCGCCAGATCGGCCACGCGCTCGCCGTTCTTCTCGACGCTGAATTGATTGCGGCCCGCGACGATCTCGCGGTCGACGATGCGGTAGTCGCCGGCTTTCGCGCCGTAACCGAACTGGCGGCGGGCGCGGCAAAACGGCAAAAGAGAGCGGATGTTGCCGTCCTCGGCGTTGTAAATCAGGGTGCCGTCTTCCGGAATGCGCTCGAGCAGACTCCGGAACGCCTGTTTCACATGATCCAAGTCGCGGTAGATGTCGGCATGATCGAATTCGATCGAGGTCAGGATCACGTGTTTGGGTTTGTAGTGGATGAACTTCGGCACTTTGTCGAAAAACGCCGTGTCGTACTCATCGCCCTCGATGACGAAGAAATCGCCCTCGGGCGCGCGGAACGACTGATCGTAATTCAAGGGAATCCCGCCGACCAAAAAACCCGCGCCCAGCCCGACGGCGTCGGTCACCCACGCCATCACCGCCGTCGTCGTGGTCTTGCCGTGAGTGCCCGAGATCACGACGCTCTGACGATCCCCGATCACGAACTCGCCGATCGCTTTGGGCAAGCTGGTGTAGGGGATGTCCGTCGCCAGCAGCGCCTCGGCTTCGGGATTGGTCTTCGAAACGACGTTGCCGACGATCACCAGATCGGGTCGCGGCTCCAGATTTTCTTTCTTAAAACCGATCTGAATCGGGATACCGAGTTTTTCGAGCTGAGTCGACATCGGCGGATAAACGTTTTGGTCGGAGCCGGTCACTTTGTAACCGAGGTCCTTCAAGATTCCGGCCAGCGAGGCCATCGCGGTCCCGCAAATTCCGATCAGATGCACGTGCGCGCCAGGCTTCAAAGGTTTCATGGGCAAATTGTAGGTCGGATGCCCCGGGGGCGGCAAGCCTAACCAAGGGACTCGACCACCCAGTCGTGAATGCGGGGGCGAAGACTCACGAATCGCGCATTGGCGCGCGTCGGATGAACACGATTGCTCAAGATGACGACTTGCAGATCGCGCCTGGGATCGTACCAGTACGAAGTCCCGGTGAAGCCCGTGTGACCGTAAGAGCGTTTGCTGAAATGACGTCCCGCACTCGCCTTCCGGCTCGAGGGCTTCATAAAACCGAGCCCCCAATCGCCGCGCGCTTTGGGAATGCGACGCCCCGTGAACAAACGCACCGTGCTCTGGCGCGGAAACGGCGACCTCTCTCCGCGCCACGCATGACGAAGTTTCAATCCCCAATCGCTGACGCTCTCGATATCTCCGAAAAGCCCCGCGTGGGGCGCCACGCCGCCAAGAGCCCAGGTGTTCTCGTCATG
>DAISHW010000088.1:0-9287 GCA_036822295.1 Bdellovibrionales bacterium
TGATAAGCGGAGTACCGTGCGGGTCATATGGTGATAATTTGTCACTACTTCCCGGCTTCTGCAGCCAATTCCTTTCCTGCTTTAAGTTGATCCAGCATCGAGAGTTCTTGCTAGATCTGAGTGTTTTCCCTTGAGACTCGGTGTGAATCGCATTTTTTAGAACAACTTCCTGGTTAGCCTTGAGCACTAAACGCTGCTCTTCGGTGTCATAATTGTAATAAATAAGATCACGGTTATAGAACGGGTTTTCAAAAGGGAGCTCATTGTCCCAGCGCCAACTATTGTCCCACTTAACAATGTCCCAGCCAGGCTTGTAATATGCGTCGCCGATATATGCGTGCGTTGGGCCAGAAACGATGAGAAGAAGTGCTGTAGTAAAAATAAATAGAACGATTTTTTTCATTACTTAGATTCCTCACTAGGCGCGAAGAGCTAACCTTTCAGAATAAAAACTCATGTTTTTAGTTCGGTTGGGGGTCGCCATAATAAAATGAGTAAAATTTATAATCTCGTGCAATTAGTAGCTTAGCTTTGAGACATTTGACAAGTGAGCACGAGGTAAAAAGTAAAGATTTCATTTGGTTTTCGTGATCGCAAACCCGACAGTGATCGGATTTTGGACCTTCATATAAGTATCTGATTTTTATTTACTTATCCATTTTGTGTGATCGGAATTCCGATCAAAATCTGATAACTCATACATCTCCAACTTTTATGAAAGATAGATTTTCATTTTTTAATTCAAGTACTTACGACTGAAGATTACTTCTGGCCCGATGCTTGAAATAGAACTCCTCAGTGGGCAGCGCCTCCCACCATTGAGGGGGGGGGTGTCGACCAATTCGCCATTAGTGAAGGGGTTGATGTTTCCCATACTGCAAGGCCAGGCCTCGGTTGCCGCACATAGAGGGGTCAATTTTTAAAGAGGAGGTTTTATTCCTATCCATTGCCGCTTTATTGGTGGTGGGCTGATTTTTCTTATTGGAAGTCAGCTCATTTACTACGGCATGAGATTTAACGGTAGCCACCGCCTGGGTGGCTCTGTGTGGGGCATTGTGAGCGGCATCCACAACTTGATCGTCTACGGATTGCTAACAGTCGCAATCGGTGCCGCCGCTTTATTCGTGATTGCAATGATGGTTCTTATTCTGGATTCAAGAGGCAAATCCAAGCAGATAGAGCCGGAACCGGAAGAAATTGCACCGCCGCCGCGAGCTGTTCTTAGCTCAGAGGAAATCGAGAAACAAAAACGCGAGTACAAAGAAATGCTGAAAGAAGCACGCGAGATTGAAGCTCAGGAGAAAAAACGAGTCGAAGCCGAACAATTACTTGAGGAACAAAGAAAAATCGATGCCATCAAAGCACGGCGCGAGCGATCCGCAGAGGATGTCGCACGATCTGGGCTTGATGACTTCTTATAGATGGGAGGTCTGATGAGACTGACCAGTAGGGATCTTGAAATTTTTAAATTAATTTCTAAGACTGCGATTTTGACGACCGCACAAATTGAGAAAGCGGTCTTTACAAGCGTAGCCACGACGACCGTATTGCGCCGACTTAGAAAACTTGAGAGAGCAAAATTTATTCAGCGAATCGAGGGGCTGCCAAACCATGAACTCGCTTGGGCACTGACATTGAGAGGAGCACAAACGGTCGGCTATGCAAACTCCAAAAGGCATTTCCACAGGTTCAACTTAATTCATGACGTGAAGCTCGCGGACCTACGATTAACATTAGAAGGACATGGAGTCGCCCTCGCATGGACGCCAGAGCATGAAATCCGGTCTTCTATGGCAAGAAGGCATGGCCTGAAGCGGATGAAAAATCAGTCCGTACCCGACGGCATGATGGTCGCCTACATCAACGAGGTTATGGAATCCGTCGTTCTAGAACTGGAGCTTCATTACAAAAACCAAGACCGCTACAAAGCGCCTTTTGATTCCTACAAGTGGAAGAAAAATATCAAAGCAGTTTGGTATTTGGTCGCCAATGAATCCTTGGGGCGTCACCTAGAAAAACTTTGGGTGAAGGGTGGAAAATATGGCCCTTGGTTTTTCTGGTCAATTGCAGACGATGTTCTGAGGAATGTTGGCCAAGCGAAACTCAATCACTACGACGAAATATTTTTAGTTGAGGACGTTTTCAGGCGAAGAATGATTGCGGATTTACCTGCTCACCCGGGTGGTTCAGGGGTGAGCACTTTCGCTGAAGAACTACGAGAGGGAAAAATCAATTTAACCCCTCAGAATTTAAAAGAAAGTTCTGAAGTGGCAAGTTAGTTGGGTCTGCCGCCTCCACCACTGGCCTCACCCACCCAACCATGTTGTTGTGAGTGAGGCCAGCGCTTCCGGCGGCAGGTGTATTGTAGGCAGTTGGATGGAAAAGTAGAACGGGGTTAAATTGATTTTGAAGAGGGGTTAAGGAATTGAGATCAGTAAGAACGGATTTAAGACATAGGGAGTCGGGATGGATGAAATCGAAATCATTCAGATCCCATGCGATTCTATTGGAGAAAAACAGGCGAAACTAATCGAGGCATTACTTGAGATAGCCAAGGCTTTGAACATTACGGGGGAATCGGTTAAAACCGATCAGTCCCAGGAGGCCGCATGAATAAAATTGGAATTTACATACGAGTGTCATCGGAGGAGCAAGCTCGAATCCAAGAGGGTTCGCTTGTTTCGCAAAGGCAGCGGCTTGAGGAATTTGTAAAAAACCAGAACCAGAACAAACGAGGCTGGGGCGAGATCATTGATATTTACTGCGACGAGGCGAAATCAGCGAAGAACATGGATCGGCCAGAGTTTCAGCGACTCTTGCGCGACATCAGGGCGAAAAAGATCAACCTGATTTTGGCAACGGAGCTTTCGAGGCTATCGCGTTCGATTAAGGATTTTTGCCATGTGTGGGATTTTCTAAAAGAGAACAACGCCAAGTTTATTACGCTTCGGGATCAGTTCGATACGACCACGGCGGCAGGCGAACTTATGCTTTTCAATTTGATAAATTACGCACAGTTCGAGCGAAAACAGGTCAGCGAGAGGGTTTCGGCCAACTTCAAAGCTCGCGCCCATCGTGGGCTTTGGAACGGCGGCCAGATACCACTTGGCTACAAGCGAAGTCTTGAAAATAAGGGGACGCTTTTAGTTGATAAAGTCGAGGCCATGAAAGTGCAGAAAATCTTTTCGATCTTTTTGCAAAACGGAAATCTGCATCAGACTTGCCGCAAGCTCAATGAGCTAGGGATCAAAACCAAAGAGTTTACGAATCGAAAGGGTGAAGCCAAGGGCGGCAATCTCTTCTCTGTTCAAAGTCTTCATCACGTTCTTACGAATGCGACAGTAGTGGGCATACGCGAGATCAACAAGCGCCGTGGAGATACTGAGCGGGTCAAAGCATCTTGGCCCGCAATTCTTGATAAAAAGGTGTTTGATGCCGTTCAAAAGAAGCTCGAATCCAATCGCAGAAAGTTCAAGCCGAACGAATGGAAGACTTACCCTTATCCGCTGACGGGACTTGCGAAGTGTGGCGAGTGTGGACTGTCTCTGAATGGTAAGTCAGCGCACGGCAAAACAAAAAAGATCCATTACTACGATCATCCAAGGACTTTACGCTCTTACGAAAATGGACACGTCCATGAGTGCGAAGTCCAAAGACGAAATGCTGAGAAGACTGAAAGCTCAGTGCTTCAGTCCTTAAAACGCATTTTACTGGAGCCAGGGCAACTTGAGAAAGGCATTGCCAGCTATCGCAAGAGCCAGAACAAAGAGGCGCCACGGCTTGAGCGCGAGATTAAGCTGACTACGAATGACGTTAAGGCTGTTCACCAAAAGATTAAAAACTTGGTGGATCGAATTGCGGAACTACCAAGCAATGTATCAGCAGCACCTATGTACGAGCGGATCAGTGAGTTCCAGAAACAAATTGAGGACAAAGAAAAAGGGATTTTGCGGCTAGAGAAAGCCAAAGGAAGTTTTACGGGCGGGACTGTGAGTGAGAAGGCGCTAAAAAATGTACTTGAGAAAACGATAGCTCGCTTAGAAGAAACGCCGAAAGAAAAACAGCGTGAAATTTTTGAGAACGTGGTCCAGTTTGCAGAATTTTATCCAAACGACAGGATTCGGCTCGGCGTGTACGCCGAGTCCGACCAATTTGAGGAAAAAAGACAAAAGAAGGCCACCAGGGTCGCCCGAAAGGGCGTCTCTGCTGCCGAGGTCTATTCAATTTTTCAGGATTCAAAGAGTTCGCATACTATCAAAGTTGGCGGGGTGGACGGGACTCGAACCCGCGGCCTTCCGCGTGACAGGCGGACGTTATAACCAACTTAACTACCACCCCGCACCAACGATCGGAACGGGCAATCTATTGAAAATCCGTGGCTTTAGCAACCGTTTTGGTTATGACGCAGATGATAATTTCAGCGATCAGCGGCGGCCAACAAATCGGCGACGTTGCGGATCAGGGTCGCCCGGGAAATCGGTTTGGTGATGTAGCCGCTGAATCCGGCGGCGATACAGCGATCGCGTTCTTCTTTAAAGGCGTTGGCGGTGAGCGCGATGACGGGTTTTTCGAAGCCGCACTCTTGAAGCTTCGTCAAGGATTCGTAGCCGTCCATGACGGGCATTTGGATGTCCATCAATATCAGGTCGACGGATTCCGCCGCGGCGAGCTCAAGAGCTTCCGCGCCGTTGATCGCTTCACGGACCATCGCGCCCGCCGCGGAAAGGGCCATCCCGACGATGAAGCGGTTGTCTTCGGAGTCGTCGACCACCAGAATCCTACATCCTTTGAGCGTATGCGCATCGATCGGATCCGAAGTCTTGGGCGAAGCCTTGATCTGGGAGTGGTCTTGCGCCTTTTGACTTTTCACCGTCAGAATGAATGAGGTCCCTTTGCCGAGTTCGCTCTTTTCCAGCGTGAGCTCGCCCCCCAGGAGCTTCGCCATTTTTGAGGACAAGGCCAAGCCCAGGCCGGTGCCTCCGTATTTACGCTTGACCGAGGGGTCCGCCTGCATGAACGGTTCAAAAATACGATGCTGTTGATCGGGAGCCAGTCCGATACCGCTGTCCGAAATGCGCACGCGAAGCTCGTCGCCGTAGTGGCCGAGCTCGACGCGGACAAAGCCTCTTTCCGTGAATTTGACGGCATTGCCGACCAGATTGATCAAGATCTGGGTCAGGCGCAGTCGATCCGTGCAAAATTCAGCGGGTTTCTCGGTCGCCCATTCGAACTCAAGACTCAAGCTCTTTTCGGCGGCTCTTAAGACCATCGTCGACCGAACGTCTTCGAGTAGCGCGTCAATCTCGACCGGAGTGATCTCAAGATCGATTTTATCCGCTTCAATTTTTGAAAGATCGAGCAACTCGTCGATAAGTCTACTGAGCTGATTCGAGTTCCTTAAGATGCGGTCCACAAAATCGTCGACCTGGGGATCATCGCCGATCTTTTGCTTCAGGAGTTCGCTGAATCCAAGAATCGCCGCCAGGGGAGTCCGGATCTCGTGGCTCATGTTGGCCAGAAACGCCGTCTTGGCCAGGCTGGCTTTTTCAGAAGCCGCGCTGGCGGATTTCAAGGCCT
The DNA here is from genome assembly GCA_036822295.1 of Bdellovibrionales bacterium. Taxonomy (GTDB): domain Bacteria; phylum Bdellovibrionota; class Bdellovibrionia; order Bdellovibrionales; family UBA1609; genus JALHOQ01. The sequence continues at coordinate 5,578 of DAISHW010000088.1, forward strand.
CTTCCGCCGACTTTTGTTCCGTCACGTCGCGTATGAAGGTCAAAATCCCGCGGATGTTCCCCTCTTGATCCCGAAACGGCGTGTAACTGACGTCGATGAACGCGTTTCGCAGGGAACCGTCCGTCTCTTTGAGGAGCAGTGGAAGCGCGTGGCCGACGTACGGAACGCCGGTGCGATAGACCTCGTCGAGCCGCTTTTCATAGAGCTCGACGTTCTGGTCCGCGAAGGCTTCGCGAATGGTCTTACCGATGACTTTGCGCCCGATGTATTTTTCGTAAAGCGGATTCGCCAGAGTGAAGCGATGCTCCGGTCCCGTCAGAATCACCATCGGCGAAGGCGCCTGCATGAAGAACGAATGCAGCTCTTCCCGCGCGCGTTCGGCGGCCTTCGCCGAGATCACGCGTTCTTCCATTTCGGCCTTGCGCTCGAGGATAAGAGCCGTCGATTGCGAAGCGACTTTCAAAACGCCTTTCTCGCGTTCCGAGGGAACGCGCACTTGGCGGGAGTACACCGCAAAAGTGCCGAGAAGTTTTCCATGGGAATTCAAAATCGGTTTGGACCAACAGGATTTCAAACCGAATCGCTGCGCCAGATCCTTGAAGTCCCGCCATAAGGGGTCGGTCGCGATGTCAGTCACAAAAACGGGCTTTTTCAAAAATGCGGCCGTTCCGCAAGAGCCCATGGCTGCGCCGATTTGCAGTCCGTTGATGGTCTCGTTGTAGGGTTGGGGAAGCCCCGGCGCCGCTCCGTGCAAGAGACGTTCGGCCTTCGCGTCCGCGATCAGGATAGAGGCGATTAAATCCGGCCCGAGCTGTTCTTCGACCGCGCGGCAGAGCATGTCGAGCACGGCGCTCATCGGCGCGTCCGTCAGGGCCAGCTCGAGCGCTTGACCTTGGCGGCGCAAGCCCGCGCGGCTCAATATGTTTTCGGTGACCTCAATGCCAAGGATCATGATCCCGTTGATGTTCCCGTTCGTGTCCCGGCGGGCCGCGTAAGTCAGATTGAAATAGCGAAGGCTGTCCCCGATCGTCACCGGGATCTCCGAGAGTTCGGCGGTTTTGCCGGTCCGGTAAACGTCGTCCAATATGCCGTGCACTTGCACGGACTCGGGCTGAGCCTCGCGCACGGTCAGACCCCTGGCGTCGAATCCCAGCGCGCGGATATGCGCCTCGTTCACGAATTCGAATCGGTGCTCGGGTCCGGAAAGGATGCAAACCATTTCAGGCGTTTGCTGGAAGAGACGCCTGAAATTCGTGCGTTCGTTTTCAATCTCGAGCTTCGCGCGCTCGCTGAGTTCCAGCGCCTTCACGAGTTCGGTGACGTCCAACGTGATTCCGTCAAAGCGAATCGGGTTGTTCCGGGAGTCGTAATCGGTCCAGCCGATCGCGCGGATGTGATTGACCCGCTCCGGGTTTTCAGGATCGGCCGTTCGATAGATGATGTCGTATGGCGCGCGGTCGGCGATCGCCGTCGCGATGGCGTTTTCGGCCCGTTCGCGGTCTTCAGGCACGATGTGGGCGTAAAAATCCTGGAGCGTCACCCTTTGCTCGGGCTTCATGAAGAAGTGCCGTTTCACCTCTTGATTCCAGATCAGTTCGTCAAACGGCAAATCGCAGTACCAGACCCCGAGCTTGGTCGCCCGGGCCGAGCGCTCGAACCGTTCCGTGAGCTCCAGGATGGCCCGTTCGCTCTGAACCTGATCGTGGATGTCGATCACGGTTCCGATATAGCCCATGAACTCGCCGCTCTCTGAGATCAACGGCATTCCGGAATCCACGGACCAGCGGTAGCTGCCGTCTTTTTGGCGCAGCCGGTAGCGAATCGAGATCCGGCCGCGCGCTTCGACCGCCGAGAAAAAGGCTTTGCCGGCGGCTTCTTTGTCGTCGGGGTGACAAGACTCGACCCAACCGAAACCGAGATCCCGCTCGGGCGTGCCGCCGGTCGTCTCGTACCATTGCTTGCTCAGGTAAGTGCACTTGGCCTCTTTGTCCGTGGTCCACATGATCGCTGGGGAGTTGTCGACCAAGGTTCTGAAATGGCTTTCGCTGATCGAAATCGCGTCGACGAACTCGCGCCGTTTGTGGATGTCCACGCAGGTTCCGAACCAATTGACGATGTCGCCGCTTTTGTCGCGGTAAGGCTTGGCCGAAGCTTGATGCCAGAAATATTTCCCGTCGTGTCTCTTAAGGCGGTACTCGACGTTGTAGGTTTCGCCGGTCTTTGCCGAGCGGACCCATTCGGCTTTGGCTTTTTCAACGTCTTCGGGGTGAACGAACGACGACCAGCTTTGTCCGGACTTTCGATCCTGACCGGTGAACTCAAACCAGCGGTCATTGTAAAAGTCGATCGATCCGTCGGTGTTCGTGGTCCAGATGATGAGCGGAACCGAGTTCGCGAGGCGAAAGAAGCGGTTCTGGCTTTTTTTCAGTTCCGTGACGTCGATGAAGGTCGCGACGACGCCTTCGCTTTTTTGCTCGTGAGTGCGATAGGGCAGGACGCGGCGAAGCAACGAGCGGCCGTCGGGAAGCGTCAGCTCGACCTCTTCGCCTTGCTCAAGGGATCCCGCATTCAGCTCGGGAAACGCCGGCATGTCCTTCGAATGGCTCGACAAATCAAAGAGGCTTCGGCCTATGTCCGCCGTTTTCACGTTGTAAACGTCGCGAATCGCCGGCGTGAAACCGCGGATTTTGTACTCGTCATCAAGAAAGAGCGTCGCGATCTCGGTGCTGCTGAGCAGGTTTTCCAGATCCGTGTTGGCCTTTTGAAGCGCGTCGTTCGAGTTTTGGACCTCTTCTTTCGAAGCTTCGAGCTCCTCGTTCGCCGACTGCAACTCTTCGTTCATCGACAGGAGCTCTTCATTCGAAGATTTCAATTCCTCGTTCGACGCTTCCAGATCCTGAACGGATTTATCGAGCTCTTGCCGAACGGCGGTGAGTTCCCGCTCCAGCTGATCTAGGGTTTCGGCCTGATCGGAATCGTCCTCTGCGTCGGCCATCGGGAGCCCGGCGCGGGCTTTGCCGAGACTTTGAAACGCGATCCAGTAAAGTTCGGAATGCTCGCCGAGTTGGGGCATCGGTTGAACGATCACGAGCGTCCGCTCGATCCCGCCTTCGACATGGATCGTGCACGTGTCGTTGGTGATCCGGCGCTTTTCTTTGCGCGCGGCGGAAAACGCCTTGCGCATGGCCGCGCGGATGCCGGGATTGACAAGTTTGATCAGGTTGTTCGCGAACGCGCCGTCAGGGAATTGCATGTACTTGTTGATTCCGGACGACGACGAGATGATCTGTCCTTCCTCGTTCACCACCGCGTATCTGAGCGGCATCTCATCGAGCGCGATTCGTTGCGCGATCAGGCCGATATCCGCCTCGCTCACTTTTTCGTTCTGTTGAAAGTGCGTCAGATAGCTTTGCACCGACGTCGCTATCGGCGGGAGTTTAAGCGCGGTGGTTTTCCGCTGGCCGATCCTGAACTTGTTGCTGACCGGCTTGAACAACTCTTTGTGCGAGGTGAACGTCTCGCTCGAGCCCAAGAACAAAAAGCCGTTCACTTTCAAGGCATAGTGGAAAACCGGGAATAATTTCTTTTGCAGATGCGGCCCCAAATAAATCATCACGTTCCGGCAGCAAACCAGATCGATCTGCGCAAACGGCGGATCGGAAATCAGATTGTGAATCGAGAACAAACAGATCTCACGGATTTCTTTGGTG
>DAISHW010000089.1:0-7576 GCA_036822295.1 Bdellovibrionales bacterium
GATTTCGAGGTCGTTTTGATGGATATTCAAATGCCGCGCGTGGACGGCTATCAGGCCACGACCAGATTGCGGGCCGCGGGTTTCACCAAGCCGATCATCGCTTTGACCGCGCACGCTTTGAACGAAGAGCGCGAGCGGTGTTTGAAGACGGGATGCAATTCCCATCTGACCAAGCCCATCGACCGCCGCCAGCTGATCCAGAGCCTGATCGAGATCATGTAAAAACTGGCCGACAAGCCTGTTGGCCCAAGATCCGCCTAGCGCTTCTCGGTCATGCGGTTGCGGTGCACGACCGCGCAAATGATCAAAATAAACGCGAGCATGCGGATCATATAGATCCAAAAATGAAATTCGGCCGATCCGCCCGGATCTTTGGACGTGGGACTCATGACGACCAGCGCGATACGTTCGAAAGACAGCATCGCGCAAGCCAAACTGAACATGAAGAAGAAAGGATCCCGGGACGCCTTCCAGAATTTCAAGAAGAACAGGGCCGCGCCCGCGAACGTCGCCACCGTGATGCCGTTCATGAATATCATCAGACTCAAGCCATTCATGTCAGCTCCCAAATCAGTCCAAAGAGCAGCACCGATCCCGCTCCCGCGCTCAGCGTGCTGCGGATCATCGGGCCTTGAAATTCCATATCGGGGAGTAAAACCAAATCCACGACCAAAATCGCGTTATTCAACGCGAGCAAGCTGAAGCAAACGCCGCTGAAGAACAACAAATGCGGGGGATTGCGAAAATGCCCGCGCATCAGGAAAAACGCGCACGCGGCGCTCAACAGGCAACAAAGTATGTAAACGATCTCAGGCATCGCTGTCCTCACTTTTATTGGACTTGCTGACGACGAATGCGTCGGCGAAGTTACGCGCTCTCTTCATGGGCGAGAAAATCAACTCCAAAACCTTATGGCGGCGCACGCGGTAGATTTCCGTCAGACGGTCGAGCAATTCGCCCGAGCCGGTCGCGCCGGCCGCGAAGCGATAGCTGCCGTCGTTCATTTCCACGAACCCCTGATTGGTCAGCGTATTCAAACGAAGCGTGGCGGACGCGGGACTCGTGCGCATTTCATTGGCGACTTCCGTCGGCGTGTAGCTCTTCGTAAGGTCCTGGCGCAACAACATCAGAACTTCGAGCTGCTCGACCGAGTCGATATGGGCGAATATGAATTGTTTGATATCTTCAGGAATGCCCGATGTTGGCAAGTCCGACTCCCATTTGCGTTCACTTAAGTTAGCATTTCGCGAATGAGAAAGGCCACCTTTTACGCGGCGGCGTTCTAACTTTTAAATCATACTCGGGAGGGCGGGGCATCATACCCCGCCTTGTTTAGAATTGGACGTGTTCGCCGGTTTCAACGTCGTAATCGGGACGCGTGTCGAAGCGGAATTGAAACTTCGGAGCCGTGTCGCCCTGAAGAATCTTGTTCAGCGTCACTTCGTTGATCACGGCCTCTAGAAAGGCTTTGCGGCCGTCGTACTTTTTGATGCGCGAGTTCACGTCACCGCTCGACTGATCGCACTGAGGCCCGAAACAAGCGAGTACGGAGCCCGTCGACGACAAGATGTCGACCGACATGGTGTTCAAGTCGACGGCATTGGCGTGAATCGCCGGCGCGCAAGTGAGAAGTGAGATGTAATTCAGAGCCTTCTGGGTCAGGTTGCCCAGGAATTTCATTTCCTCGTCGAAGAAGTTCTCGTTCGAGCGGTCCACTTTCGCGAGGTCGATGATCGGGCCTTTGTTGTTCAGCTGAACGAGCTCCAGAATGCCGTGGCCCATTTCGTTTTCGTCCTCGACGCCCGGGGGCGTGTTGTTGTCTTTGTAGACGATACCCGCGATGAAGAGCTTCGACTCGTTGCCTTTCAGCGACACGAGCGTTTGGTGAACCAAATTCGGAGTCAAGAGCTGGCCGTTGTAAGCGGTCTTGCAAGTCTTCTCGAAGAAGTCGGTTTCGTATTTGTCCGCGACCGGGTTACCGCTCTTGTCCTTATCGGGCTTGCGCTGTTCGTTGCGGTATTGTTCGGGACCGTTGGCGTAGTCATAGCACACGTCTTGTTCATCGCTCAGCAGGATCACCGACAAAACGGCGTCTTTGCGGAACATGCCGAGCGCTTTGCGCTCGTCTTCGGGAGTTTTCGCGGCCGTGCGGGCCACTTTGTAAAGGCTTAGCAAAAGGGCCTCACCCTGCGCGCCGCCTTTTTCATTCGGAACCGATTTCATTTTGGCCTGCAGGCCCGCGGCGATCTGGTTCGCCACCCATTGACGGGCGTCCGCGCCTTGAAGGCCCTTGTTCTGGGCGGCTTTCATATAGTCTTTGAATTTGAACACGTAACGGTCGTTGCCGGTGCTGTTCTTGAAGAGCTTGCCCGACCACTGCGTGTTGCCGTGGCCCAGCACGACCGAGATATTGTAGTCCGTGTCCTCGTTCAACTGGTCGATGAAGTTCTTCATCTTGTTGGCGATCTGTACGATCTCGGCCGGCATTTCTTTCGCGCCGGTCTTCACGCCCGCGCGCATGCTCAGCGAGGTGTCGACCACGAACAGGACGTCGACTTCCGTCAGGACTTTCTCGCCTTTGATATCGCGGGGACCGCAGACGCCGGCGACGGGCTTGATGCCTTCGCAAGCTTGCCCCTCGTCGCAAACGTAGCGCGGCGGCTTCACGACTTGCGTGCCGCAGGTGCCGGTGTCTTCGCAGGTTTGGACGGCGGGCGGGGGAGTCACGACCTCGGGTTCCACCACGGTCACCGGCACTTCGCCTTGACCCGGAGTGGGTTCAGGCTCGGGCAGCGGTTGCCACGGCTCCGAGGGCGGCGGCGTCGGCGGCGGAGTCCAGCGCGTCTGCGTGTTGTTGTTGCTGGCTTTGGCTTGAGGCTTAACCGGCGCCTTCGACATCTTTGTCTGCTGACAACCCGTCGCGACGATCAAAACCCCTACTAGATATATGATTGCGTAACGTCCCATATGGCGGCACTCCATTCCCTAACGGGTCGCAATCTGCAATCCGCCGGCCTGGATGAGCCGTAATATAAAGGCGCTACCCAGCACCCGAGTGACGTTTTGTGTCGCTCCGGTGCCCACCACCGGCCGCCAGAAACTGGCCTTACGCGTTGACAGGCGTGGGCCGGGGAGCCTAATTCCATGGATAGTCAGGGGGATCTGATGCTTAAAATCATGGCAATTATAGGATGGATGCTGGTCGCGGGTGCGGCCCACGCGGTCGTTTTAGACCCTGTTTCGCAGGCCCCCCGCGAGCGCTTGGAGCCCGCCGGTCTCGCGCCTATTCCCTGCGCCCAGATCACCGACGCCTTGATCGCCTACAATGAACGCGCCCGCATGGCGGATTCCTCGGTCACGGATTGGATCGGCGCCACGGTCGGCGTGATCGAGAACTGGTACCGGAAGCTCCAGCCGCTAGAGGGTCATCCCTCACAAATTGTACCGGGAACTTTCTTGGAGATCCAAAAGGGTGCCGCGGAATTCGGCGAGCTCAACAACCTCGTGTACGACAACAGCGCCACTTTGGCCGATGAGCTCGATAACATCATCGTTTCCTTGAGCGCGTGCCGGGTTCAGGAGTAGACTCCCAACATGGCCGCCGCATCGACCACCGAAAATTTCAATTGCACTCCCGAACAATTCTTCGCGATCGTCTCGGACTATGAAAAGTACCCGCAGTTCCTGAGCGAAGTGAAATCCTGCAAGGTTTTGGAAACCAAGGGCGATAAGAAACTCGTGGAGTTTCACGTCTCGGTGATCAAGACGTTCAGCTACCGCATGTGGATGACCGAAACGCCGGGCAAAGGCATTTCGTGGATTCTCGAATCGGGCGATCTGTTCAAGACGAGCACGGGCTCGTGGGATCTGCAAAACGCGGGCGGCAAAACCAAGGCGCGCTATTCGGTCGAAGCGACCTTCAAGGTCTTCGTGCCGGGGCCGGTGGCCAAAGCCCTGGTCAACGTGAACATGCCCAACATGATGCGCGCCTACCAAGAGCGCGTGAAGAGCCTGTATGGATAAGAACGACAAGTCGCCGGACGAGAACGACGAAAATCTTCCCAAATGGGGCGAGGTCTTGAAGCGCGTGATCGGCGTGGGCCTGGGCGCCGCCTTCATGACCGAGGAGTCGGTTCGTAACGCCCTTGGCGGCATCAACCTGCCCAAAGACGTGCTGACGTCGATCCTTCAAGGCGCGACCCGTTCCAAAGAAGAGTTGCTCAACCGGATCGGCAACGAAACGATCAGGCTGATTTCGAAAATCGATTTCGTGAAAGAGGCCTCGCGGTTCGTCGAAGAGCACAAATTCCGCATCAACGCGGAAATCGAAGTGGTCAAAAAAGACGGCGCGGGTTCGGGCCTGGACCTTAAAACCAAAGTGAAAATTCAAGACTAGAGCGCGGGATCGGCTTCGCTGGTCTGTTGGGCGGGCTCGATCGGCTCGACCGGCGCGGTGGCCGTCTGCGGAGCCGCTTGGATCTGCTCCATCGGGCCCGCGGTCTGCGGCTTGACGATGAGCACGGTCGCGGCCGGCGCGATTTGCCGCTCCACGAGCTGTTCGATCGCGCGGGCTTTGATCTCTTCCAAACGGCGGTCGGCGGCGGCGCCGGCCTCGTCGCGTTCCATCGGGCGGCCCATTTCGCTGGTCGAACCGTTGGTGTAGTTGCGCGAGTTCAAAAAGTCCTCGGGACGCACGGGGTTTGATACCGATCGATTCATGTAGCCTTCAAGGAACGACAAGATGTTTTCTTTTTGCTCCGGGAGTCTGCGAACGGCGTCAGAGGCGAACTTCATGAACTTCCACAGGCCGGCGTCGCCGGTCGAGATCGCGTCGACTTTGGCCATCTCGGTCAACGTGTTTTCAAGGAAGGCGCGCAGATCGCCGCCGCGGAATTTCGTGTCGACTTGGAAAATCAGGCGATCCAAGAACTCTTGGCGCAGCACGTGTTCTTGGCGCGCGGTTTTGAGCGCCAAAACACTTTTCTCGAGCAGGGCGCTTTGCGCCTCGTCGAACGTGCGCGCCAAAGTCTCGTCGATTTCCGTCAGGCGCTTCACGTTTTTCGTGCGTAACGTCTTCAGGTAGTCGAGCGCCTCGGTGCGCATGTCCGCGCCCTGCGCTTCGATCGAGAGCGCCAGGGTGGCGGTAAAAGCTAGGATTTGCAGCACGAGTTTCATACTCCCTTTGAGTGCAAGGATAAGGCCATAGTGCGTCAATAAAAAGACCAGTAATAACAACATCTTGAGTGTCATCACGGGATCATTTCGAGACGGCCGCTGTAGGCGGTTTAGACACCCACCTTTCGGCAGACTAATGCGCTGGCACATTACTGTCGGTATAACGCATATTAGACCCAATATATGTCGAGAGAAGATTTGGCTTTCGAGCACAAGATCCTGCGCGTGATGAAGAGCCTTAAAACCAAGCCCCGCCGCGCGCTCGTGGCGGTATCCGGCGGCGTCGATTCGATCACGCTCCTGCACGTGCTGGCGCGTTGGCGCCGCGGGCTCGACCTGGATCCGGCCGTCGCCCACGGGCATCACGGGCTGGACCCACGTCATTTGGAGTTTCGAAACGCTTCGCAAGAGCTGGTAAGGAATGTCGCGCGCGATTTGGGCCTGCGCTTTTTCTCGAACGATCCCGAGGTCGTGAGGGGCAAATCGGAAGCGGATTTGCGAGCGTACCGCGATGAACATTTGCTGAAATGGCGCAAGGAATTTCAGGCCGACGGGGTGTTTTTCGCGCATCACCTGGATGACTTGCTCGAGACGCGGGTCTTAAGGCTTTTGCGCGGCACCGGGCCCGAGGGGCTGGGCGCCATGCGGGTGCGCCGCGCTCACAAATACCGGCCGATGCTCGGCGTGAGCCGCGCCGAGATTGAATCTTACGCGATCTCGAAAAATTTGAAATGGATCGAGGATCCGTCGAACGTGACGGGTGAAAACCTGCGCTCTTGGTTGCGTAAGGAATGGATCCCCGCTCTCGAGCGCAAACGAAGCGGGGCAAAGAAGGCCTTGGCGCGCTCGTTAGCCACATTGTCGATCGCGAAGCAAGGCTGGAGTCACGCCGATTTTGTCGGTCTGCGGCGTTCCGAAATGAAAAAGGCTTCATCGCAAGAGCGGCGCGCGCTGATCGCGAGTTATCTGCGCGGTTTAGGAGTGAAAAACTACGGTCATACACACGTGAACGAGATTTTGAAGCGCGTTGACACCCGACGGAAAAACTTGAGCTTCACCATTTTGGAACTGGAATTCACTCTGACGCCGGACCTGTTGTGGGCGAGTCGAGTTTGAGAATGAGAAAAGCCCATGCTACTCTGGGGGCACTCTGGTCGGGTCTCCGGCCGTGGAAAGGATGCCATGCGTTCTCCCTCTAAAACGATGACTCTCTGGGCTCTTCTGATCGTGCTCGCGGTTTTGTTCTTCCAGATGTACGAGCGGCAGGCGACCCAACAAGTGCGCGACTTCAATTACCAGAAATTCCTGCTGGCGCTCGAGGGCGATCAGATCGCCAAGGACTCGATCGTGTTCCACACGGCCACCAATCACATCGAAGGCCAGTTGAGCGAAGCCGGGCAAAAAGCTTACGGCGGCAAGATGTTCAAGATCGACGGCCCGACCGGCGATAAGAGCCTTGAAATCCTGCGCGAAAAAGGCATCACGCCCTCTTACGTGAGCGCCGACAATTCGTTCATGGCGAGCGTGATTTTGAATTGGCTCCCGCTGATCATCATCATCGCGATGTTCATGTTCTTCATGCGCCAGATCCAAGTGGGCGGCGGCAAAGCCATGCAATTCGGCAAGAGCCGGGCCAAGCTTCTGACCGAAAACAAAAACCGCGTGACCTTCAAGGACGTGGCCGGCGTCGAAGAAGCCAAGCAGGATCTTCGCGAGATCGTCGACTTTCTGAAAGATCCGAAAAAATTCACCAAGCTCGGCGGCCGCATTCCCAAGGGCGTGTTGCTCGTCGGTCACCCGGGGACCGGCAAGACGTTGCTGGCGCGCGCCGTGGCCGGCGAAGCCAACGTTCCCTTCTTCACCATCTCGGGTTCCGACTTCGTCGAGATGTTCGTGGGCGTCGGCGCGAGCCGCGTGCGCGATCTTTTCGAGCAAGGCAAGAAGAACGCTCCGTGCCTGATCTTTATCGATGAGATCGACGCGGTCGGGCGCCATCGCGGCGCCGGCATGGGCGGCGGTCACGACGAGCGCGAACAGACGCTCAACCAGTTGCTGGTCGAGATGGACGGTTTCGAATCGAACGACGGCGTGATCTTGATCGCGGCCACCAATCGTCCGGACGTTCTGGATCCGGCGCTCCTGCGCCCCGGCCGCTTCGACCGCCGCGTGGTCGTGAACAAGCCCGACTTGAAGGGCCGCGAAGAGATTTTGAAAGTGCACACGCGCAAAACGCCTTTGGCGAGCGACGTGGATTTGGAAAAAATCGCCCGCGGCACCCCGGGCTTCTCGGGCGCGGATTTGGAAAACCTGACCAACGAGGCCGCCCTGCAAGCGGCGCGTGAAAACAAATCGCGCCTGGAAATGGAAGATTTCGAAAAGGCCAAAGACAAGGTCATCATGG
>DAISHW010000089.1:7586-9277 GCA_036822295.1 Bdellovibrionales bacterium
ACGCAAATCCATGGTCATCAGCGAAAAAGACAAGCGTTTGACGGCTTATCACGAAGCCGGTCACGCGATCGTCGGCCGCTCCCTGCCGGGCCTTGATCCCATCCACAAGGTGACGATCATTCCGCGCGGCATGGCGCTCGGCCTGACGCAAACCCTGCCCGAGGAAGATCAGCTGAATCTTTCGAAGTCGAAAGCGACCAACATGATCGCCTTCTTGTTCGGCGGCCGCGCGGCGGAAGAACTCGTGTTTGAAGACTATACGACCGGCGCCGGCAACGACATCGAGCGCGCCACGGAACTCGCGCGCCGCATGGTTTGCGAATGGGGCATGAGCACCAAGCTCGGCCCGTTGGCGTATGAGAAACGCGAAGGTCCCGTGTTCTTAGGGATGCAGCAAACCCAGTCGCGCGATTATTCGGATTCGAAGGCGCAAGAGATCGACAGCGAGGTCTTCGGCTTGGTCAAAGGCGGACACGATAAGGCGCTCGAGATTTTGCGCCAGAACACGGCGGCGCTGCACAACATGGCGGGCGCTTTGCTCGAGTACGAAACGATCGATTCGGACGAAGTGAACCTTTTGGTGCAAGGCGGATCTCTCGAAGAGATGAAGAAGCTGCGCGAGTCGAAGAAAGAGCAGATCGAGCGCGACCGCAAGTCGGTTCGCGAGAGCAACGAGGCCGCGGATCGGGAGCTCGCGGCGAAAAAGAAGGCCGGCGGCGGCGATCCCGTCGGCACTCCGGCACCGGCATAGGCGAGCATGGTCACGAACGTCTGGAACGGATGGATGGGCGTCTTCACGCAATTGCGCGTGCAAGACCTTTTCGATCTTTTCCTGGTGTGGCTGGTCGTTTACCGTGTTCTTTTGCTCATCAAAAAATCCGGCGCCGTGCAGATCCTATCGGGGCTCGGGATTCTCGCGATCGCCTACATGCTCTCGATCTGGTTCGAGTTGATCACGTTCAACTACATCCTGGAGAAATTCTTCTCGAATCTGTTCGTGATCGTGGTCATCTTGTTCCAAGGTGAAATCCGCCGCGCGCTCGCGCAGATCGGCAGCAACCCGTTTTTGTCGGGGCAAAGCCGGGTGGAAGAAACGCATATGATCGAAGAGCTGGCCAAGGGCATGATTGCCTGCGCGCAGCGCGGTTTCGGCGCCCTGATCGTTTTGGAGCGCGAGATCTCGCTCGATTATTTCATCGAGGAAGGCCGTCCCGTTCACGCCGAAGTCTCAAGCGAACTCATTCAAAGTCTTTTTCATCCCGCGGGCCCGTTGCATGACGGGGCGGTGTTGATCCGCAACGGGCGCATCGAATCGGCGGGGTGCTTTTTGCCGTTGAGCAAGAATTCGGCGCTGGATAAAAATTTAGGAACGCGTCACCGCGCGGCCATCGGCTTGACCGAGGAGACCGACGCGTACGTTTTCGTGGTGAGCGAAGAGAACCGCGCGGTCGGCATGGCGCACTCCGGGATTTTACAGATGGACGTCGACCATCACACGATCCGCCAAGCGCTTTATGACCTTTATGGCCTTAGCAAACAATTCGAGCGGGTGCATACGTGAAGCAACGCCTGGCGGACAATCTCAGCTATAAGTTCGTGGCGCTCGGCGTGGCGATGGTGTTGTGGATGTCGATGCTGGGGCGTAAAGACACATCGGTCTTCAAGGAATTCGAGCTTCAGGTGCTGCTCGC
>DAISHW010000090.1:0-4326 GCA_036822295.1 Bdellovibrionales bacterium
CCCCAGCGCGTGCCCAGCCCCACAAAGGCAAAGGGGCGATTTTCGAATGTCGAGGGATAGCGCCAGTAATCGATGAACATCTTCAAGGCGCCGGGATATGACCCGTTGTATTCCGGCACGACCAGGACGACGCCATCGGCCTTGGTCACCCGCTCCACGGCGGTCGCAAAGGATCCGCGCGCGCCTTTATAGTAGTCACCGCCCGCCACGTCGGCGTAATTCAGTTGATTGAGATCAATCAGATCGACGTCGAGTTTTTGCTCGCGGTAAACGCCGAGCACGTAGTCGGCGACGCGTTTGGTGTAAGAGCCGGGTCGGTCGGTTCCGGAGACGATTTCAATCATGGGCGTTTCACCTGAAGCTTTCTCTCAAAAAGCCGTTTCTCATCCATTCCATACGACTCGACTTGCAATTGCAACTCGGCGGCGGAAGCCTTTTCGATTTTCAAAAACGCGTAGTTATGGACGCCGTCGATGCCCACGAGCTGACGCGGACTCGGGTCGGTTTTGAAAGCGCCGGGATAAACGCGCGCGTGAATCGGACTCGAGGTGATTTCAAAAGTGGGATATCCCAAAGCTTCGCGTGGAACTTTGATGATCTCGGTCAAGTGGCGATCGCCGCTGACAAAGACCACCGGCACTTTGGTTTTGCGCCAAGCCTTCAACTGGGTTTCAAAGCTTTTGGGATGGTTGCCCTGGTACGATTCGCGGGGTTGATACCCGCCAAAGAACTGATCGCCGCTGGTTAAAAGTACCGGCGTCTTCGCGGTCTTCAACTCGTCCTGAATCCACGCCTCTTGCTCGACGCCGAAATGCGTTTCATCGGGCAAGTCCAGGCGGTTGGGCGAGCGAAAGCTGCGGTCATCGGTCAGAAGAATCCGCACGCCAAACGCATCCCAACTCGACGCCACGCCGGGACCGCGAGCGAAGGCCTCTCCGGGCTTGGTCTGCGGAAAAAACGCGAAGAAGATTTCCCGCGCCTCGTCTTTATATTTGAACGTGCGGTCCCCGTCGCCGGCGCCATAGTCATGGTCGTCCCAAGTGGCCACGATGGGAACAAGATCTTCGACCTTGTAGATCTCTAAAGCGGCGCGCGTCTCAGCGTAACGGCGCCAAATGTACTCCGGAATTTGATCGCCCTTTCGGCTGGCGTACGCATTGTCCCCGATCATCAAGATCGCGTCGGGTCGGGCTTTCAAAAGCTGCGGCCACATCTTGAATTGTTCGGCTTTCAATTCATCGTCCGCGCAGCTCACCACCGCGAGCTTGGTCTTTTCTTTTCCAAGGTCCAGCGCGCGGAACCGCCGCTGATCCAAGAGTTTGCCGTACTCATCCAATACGAAGAGCTCGTAACCCGCGCCGAGTTCAATCCCAAAAACTTCGAGTTGATCGACGGCCAAAGCGGAGTCCTTACGTTCGCGGCGCTCAGGTTTGGCCGCGCTTAACCCGCGTGGACCTTTCCAGAAATAAAGAGCCGAAGTTTTCTTAGGCAGCGCGACCGCAAAGCGCGTCTGCGCGGCCGAGGTCGGCCCTTGCATCACCGCGAGCCGGTCATGCACGACGATCTTTTGGCCCGTGATCGCGCACGCCGCCGTCATTCCTGAGGCGCAGAGTTCGTTGAAATTTGAAGATTCGTTGATTGGCGGGGTCCTCGGCCCGGTCGCGCAAGCAGAAAGCCCCGCGACCATTCCGACGATCAGGATCCATCTCGTCATGACGACGATTTAAAATCTACCAGCTGGCTTTAGTCACGCCGGGGAGCAGCCCGCGGTGCGCGAGCGCGCGGAACATCATACGGCTCAATCCGAACTTACGGAAGTTGCCACGCGGGCGACCCGTCAGCGAGCAGCGCACGGTCGTGCGGATCGGCGAGGTGTCACGCGGGAGTTTCGCGAGTTTCAAACGAGCTTCGGCGCGCACGTCATCCGGAAGATTCGGATTGTTGGCTTTCTTGCGCAACTCCGTGCGGTAGCGGCCGTATTTTTCGGCCATTGCTTTACGACGTTCATTTTTATTAACGGAACTGAGTTTCGCCATGTATTCCTTTTCCTGTGAATCCAAACAGTTAAAGGTTTTACGGCGGACGGTCAAGGGCTATTAGCAGCCCGTACCACGCCCCAGAGTGACCTCGGAGTCCTTACCCCGACAGCCCTTGTTTCCGGGGCATTTCAAGCGGATATGGACGTGATCGTAGTGGCCGGGTTCGTGGCGCATCGCCCGCAGGGTCTTAAATTCACAAGATTCCTTATTTGTGAGCTTGGCGGCAAAACTCTGCTTGGCGAAACGGCACATATGCTTTTTGATCTCGGGGTCCATGAACAACACGATGACCGGGCTGTTTTGAGCGCAAACGAAAGTGGACGCAAACGTCCAAAACCGTGCGGTGTCAAAATCCCGATTCACGCCTTTATCGACCGCACAATGACGACCTGAGCGGTCGACCTTGGCGTCATTGGGGCCTTTAATCATCTTAATTTTACCCTGAACACCCGTACAAACGCTCCAAGAGCTATTCGAGTTCTCGCCCTTACTTGGATAGGCACTGTCGATGTCGAGCCCATTTTGATGGCTGTTGGACGGTTTTGCGCGTCCGCCATTCTGATATGAGATTTGTGTAATCGCGATCTTGTTGCTGGAATTCTGTGCGCGGGCCGCGGCGTCCCTGATCAATTTGATCGTGATGTCCGCGCCGTATTTCTTCCTTGCCACGTTCAAATAACCCGTGCCGCTGTCAGCCAGCCTTTGGGCGGAGCGAAGTGAGCCGCGCGTGCGTTGTTGTCTGGTTCCTTGGTGGTAGCCTTGAGCTTGATCCGGAACATTGCTGCCGACTTCGGTGGGAACAGGTTCTACACCTTTTGGCGAGAACTCGTCGTCCTTACGTGCATCGGAAGTCACCAACTGATCTTCGATTTGCAACGTGTCGTTCGAATCTTCATCCTCGGCGATCTTCTCAAATTCCTCGACGGTCAACTTGGGGCGCGCCTCCGGAACCGGGATCTCTGTAGGAACTTGCTGCTCCGCAGGCTCTTCGCGCGTGACTTTCTCGCGTGGAGCCGGATCCGTTTTCTTAGGCTTCGGCTCCTCTTTTTTCAGGTCTTCTTTTTTAGCGGGCGGCGGCTCGACCGGCTTTTGGCGGCCGGGGATCGGCGACACGGGCCGCAGTTTTTCGCGTGTGCCGCGATCTTCTTCCTGGCGGCCTTGCACGGGATCCACTTTGCGTAGACCTGGGTCTTCGCTCTCCTCGCCGGATTCATCCTCCTCGGAATCGCCGGAACTGCCAAGGCGCATCGAAAACCCGCGCGTTTGATAATGCTTCGATTCGAGCTTGCCGTCGACTTCGACGAGCAGTTTCAAGCTGACCTCTTTACAGAACCATGGATCGTGACAGACCGCCACGGCTTGCAGGCGCTTTTGGCGCGCGACCTGAATATCGGTCGGGAACATGTCGCGGTCTTTACATTCCCAAGTGAGAGTTTCTTCGCCTTGAACTTTCGGCGTTTTATCGAAGTTACAGCGCAACTCGATGTTTTCATCTTGTTTGCCGGCGATGCGCAGAACGCCGGTCAGCGTGAACGTCGAATTTTTCACGCTGATGTGCAGATTGTGCTTCAGGAGCTGGAATTTTTGGCTGGTTTCGATGATCAGATCCGGGCGCTCGGCGCGCAGCACCTTCTTGACAGGTTCAGGAATCTCGTAAACTTGGATTTCTTTGTCGCGCTCGCCCTCTTTAACCAGGCGCTGAGCTTGCTGTTGATCGCGTTCTTCGCGCTGCCGCTCCCGCTCGGTTTCTTCTTCAGGGGTCGCGGCGGGATCCGTGGTTTTTGGGTCTGTCTGGTTTTGGCCATGCTGATCCCCAAAGGTATGCGAGCCCGTCTTGCCTTGCGGGTCGTCCCCACAAGCCGTTAAAAGGCTTAAGAGGCTCATCACTAAAATTAGGCGAATGCGGCTTCCCATGCGTTCCGGATCCCTCGCGATGGGGAAATGCAAGACCCGGCCCCGGTTTAATTCGTTATGGACCGTGGAAGTGCGCAGAACTTCTGATCAAAGTGCCCAAAATCGCTTTTTTATACCCTGTTAGAAAATGGAACTACGTACCTGGATACTTTGAATTTATTTCTGGGCTCTCAGCTAAGCTATTACGAAGAACTTAAGTTATTACGAAGAACTTATGAGTGGCTTAAAAAAACGAAGCCCGAATTTCTCCCCCGGATCCCCCCAGCTTGCGAAATTCGGGCTTCCCAAAAAGTGATTCCCCGCGAAGGGAACCTTGTGTCAAGAAAGGAAGACCAAAGATGAGCGGAACCTATCGGCCGGCCTGTAAACTTGA
>DAISHW010000090.1:4336-5662 GCA_036822295.1 Bdellovibrionales bacterium
GCTACTAGTCAGCAGCACTTAATGAACGCATACGACATGAGGGATTACAAACGATGCTGATTTGGCTGTTTTTACTTCTGTCACAGACGGTTTTCGCTCAATCCACGGCAGAAACCGATCAAGCCTTTCTGCTGATTTTTAAAACACCATTTGGGCAAGAGATCTGTCGCGATGTTTTGGGTGGCGACGCCGAAGCCATTCGCCTGCATCTTGGCGTTTCGCCGAGCAAAGCCAAAGAGATCGCGGACGGTTGTCATTCGGGCGAACGTTCTGGCTGGATCTACAAAACCGAACCGGAAACCATTCAAAAATTGCTGCCCGAAGGCCGCCGCCAACGCACCTATCGCTGGCTGTCCGTAAACGCCGACTTCCCCATTGAGAGCTGGACGGATCCGTTCCGCAATCTGACTACGATTTTGAAAGCGCCCGAGGACAAAGGCGCGACCTGGCTGCTTAAAATTTTAGCGCACGAGATGGCCGTTTATTTCGATAGCAAGGCCAACACCATTCATCCCGAACACGTGAAGATTCCTGTGTTGGATTCCATGTCGCTGGGGACGGCCTCGACTTTAAATCCATGGGTCGCGGTCAGTGATCCGCAAATCGCGCATTCGCTCACCTATTTGCGCGCGCTCAAGGTCGAATACCGCATCATGAGCGAGCTCAAGGCCATGGGGAAAATTCGGGAGCTGCCCGCGGAATACTCCGAGCCCTTGATCGCCAAGGCTCTGGCGGAAGACTGTGACAATGCCTGCGTTCTGGACTTCATCACGAACGTCAGGAAAATCTATCGTCCCATCAGCCTGACGCTTTTAGCGCTCGCTCCGCAATATCGCACGGCCATGATGGCGGAGCTCGCGCGCCTGAATTGGTCGGGCAAGAAGCTCATCACCGCGCAAACGATGATCGATCGCTACCCGGTCCGGTACATGCTCGACAACAGCATGAACGACATGGTCAGTGATTTAACCCTGACGCTCATGACGGACGCGAAGATCTCGCAAGACAACGAAGCCGTCGCGCGCTTTTTTGAACAGTCGATCTGGCCGATCGAAATGGCGGCCATCGGTGAAAGCTACTTTGAAGAGGACGGCCGCGCGCTCCTGACATTCTTAAAAGAACCTTTGCTCAGCGGCCACAACATCCGCTTGAGCACGGGCCCGCGCGTGCGGATCCGTACGGGGAACATGGAATGAAAATCCGGGAGAACCTGAACAAAGCCAATCTGCTCATCCTGAACGGCCAGTTCGATCAGGCGGAACAGGAGCTGGCGGCGCTCAAGCCCTTAGGCAACGCGGAACGACGCGCGGTCTGGCATATGCAAGC
>DAISHW010000090.1:5672-8932 GCA_036822295.1 Bdellovibrionales bacterium
ATCATCGTATTCAATCGCGGTCAGATCAACGACGCCCGCGCGCGCATGCAGACGGCCTACGAGAACTTCGGCGAGAACGTGAACCTGCTGCGCGATTTGATGGTCTGCCAATATCACCTGCAAGACATGATGGGCTTTCGCGAAAACTTGGAACGGCTGCAAACGCGCTTGGTGGAGCTCGAGGCCGAACTCTCGGAGCAGTCGCTTTTAGAATGCGAAATGATGATCGGTAAATTCCTGGAAGAGGAAGGCCGCCTCGCGCCCGCGCGCGATTTCTATCAACGCTTTTTGAACCGCGCGAAAAAGCCCGCGCACCGCGTGCGCGGCTTGATCCAGCTCGCGCGTTGGCAGGCCCTTTACGAGCCCGGCGCGGAGCTGAGCGCTTACTACCGTGAACTCATCAGCGTGCCCGAAACCGGGATCACGCGCGACCTGCACGTCGAACTCGAACACAGCCTGATGCTCATCGAAATGCGGCTGATCGGCGCGGATCACGCTTGGCAAAGAATCGAGGGTTTAAAAGGCAAAGTCGACGATCTGGACCATCGCACGCTGATTTTTGATTTCATCGAGGGGGTTTTGGCGCAAGACCTGGATTTGAATCTCGCAGTTATAAAATCCGTCAATGGTTTCAAGGAGCTGGCGCCGGCAGAGAAGTTTTTAGCGGCCCTTATTCAAGATTCACTTGAACCGGCGCAGCTCATTCAAGAGCTCACCCTCCTTTCGACCAAACTCCTATGGGCGCCGTATTTGCGGCTCTTGTCGCTCACCGCGAACCGCGAATCGAGTCCGGCGGTTCGCCAAGAGCTGCACCGCAAGATTCAGCTGATCGTCCACTCCCTGGACCCAGAGAGCCAACGTTTATGGACCGAGCGATTGAAGCAGGTGCTGCAAACTCCGGAAATCAAAATCGATTTCTCTTCGCGCCAGCGCCGTCTTGCGGTGCACGGGAAGCTGGTCGACCTCAGCAAGAAGAAGATCGGCTTGAATCTGCTCGAGGGGTTGGTCGAGCGCTCGACCATGACGGTGGAAGAGGCGATTCAACTTCTGTGGCAAACCAGCTTCACGCCCGAGCATTATCATCGCTTGCGCATGAGCGTGCACCGCTTGAATCAGTTGGTTCATGAAGCCGCGGGTCTGGGTAAGATCGTTGAGGTCGACTCGCAAACCGTCAGGCTGCGTCCTGAGGTCCGTCTGCGCCAGGAAACAAGTTTCGACCTGGGTTCCTTGGGAATTTAGATTTTTTTGGTATTTTGCGGGCGGGCTTGGTTGCTCTTTTTAGCGGCTCTTTTAAAAAAGGCGATGTGAAGCGTCCGTGCTTCGACTAGGTGTCCTGCCTTCCATCGCCCCCCCACAAATAGATCGTGTTCAATTCTTGTACGAAAAACAAGAAAATATTTCATGACCTGTCAGAGATTCCGGAAACAGGACCTTTGGCCAGTCGTCATCTTGGATAAATAAATTATATGTATATACGGAAACGCACGACTCATGCGGGTTTCGCCGGATTCTTCCGCCCGCAGCGATGGGCGATGGATAAATTTCGACGCTTTGCGCTGTTGCTTATATTTTTAGCAGACGTACGCGCGGGCCATTTTGAGACACCGTCTCGAATCCAAAAGACCCAGGGGCTTCGTCTAAAACCCCGACAGTTTTTTTGAAATCATCGTCTCAAAGGCCGTTTTTGCCGTGAGATTTCAAGTTTTCCTGGACCATGGTCGATAGGCCTAATGTTCGACACCTGTATGTAAGCTCCGAACGCAATGAATCGAAAAACCCAAGGCTTGGGTTTTTTAAGGGGAGCTTATGAAGGCTGTAAAGATCGTCGCACTTGTTTTGACCGCGCTTACCATCACCGCGTGTGGCAACGGTTCGACTTCCTATTCACTCTTGTCCGAAGGCAACGCCTTCAGGCAAGCGTCTTCACAGCAACTCACGAAGATCGACGTGATGTGGGTCGTGGACAACTCGGGCTCGATGGCTAGCTCGCAAACCAACCTGGCCAACAACTTCCCCGCGTTCATCCAGAAATTCACCGAGAAAAACTACGACTTCCAAATGGCCGTGACGACGACGGACGCGTATCTGGCCCTGCCGCTCTACACGCCTTACTACAATACGGTACCGACGCCGTCCTATTATCAAGGCCGCCCGCAAGAAGAGATCGCCTGGTTCCGCGACGGCAATCCCACGCAAGGCCCGTCCGGTTACTCGATCCTGACTTCGGCCATCACCGATCTTCACAACGTGTTCATCCAGAACGTCATGCAAGGCATCGCCGGGCGCGGCGATGAGCGTTCGTTCCAATCCATGCGCACGGCGCTGGATAGCCCGAACAACTCGGGATTCGTCCGTCAGGGCGGCTTCCTGGCCGTGATCCTGGTGACGGATGAAGACGATTTCTCGCATGACGGCACCGCCCAATATGAGCGCTACGACCGCCCGCTTCACACCGTCGACAGCTACGTTTCTTATCTGGACGGACTGACGGGTTCGTCAGGTCCGGGCCGCCGCTACAGCGTGAACTCGATTTCTGTGAACGATCAGGCTTGTCTTGATTCGATCAACAACGGCGCGCAAAAAATCGGCGTGCGCGTCGGTCAACTCGCGACCGCCACGGGCGGCGTGAAGGGCAATCTTTGCGGCGATTTCGCGCAGGAACTCGCCTTGATCTCCAAGTCCATCGTCGAGCTTTCCACGCAATTCTTCCTGAACGGCAGTCCGGTGCCAGAATCAATCCGCGTGATCGTGAACGGCGTGGAGGTTCCGAAATCCGGCTGGACTTACATCGCGGCATCCAACGCCATTCAATTCCAATACGCCTATACACCTCCGCAAAACGCGATCATCAACGTCACCTTTGACCCGACACAACTCTCCTTTTAGACTGACATGGTGAACTCACTCGTCAAAACGGCGGGCGCATTCGCGCTCGCTTTCTTTATCGCGGGCCTCGGCTGGGGGGCTTACTCGAGACAGCTGCAAAAAGCCGTGCTGGCTTCGCGCACCCCGTTGCGGGTGCTCTGCGCGGACAACTGGCTTTCCGAAACCCGCTTGAAAGAGTTTTCAAAGCGCCACAACGTGCAGATCCAGCTTTACACCTACACCCGGCCGACCGAGTTTTTAAGCCAAATGGCGAACGCCAACGGGCGCATCGACGTCATTTGCACGAGCTCTTTGATTCTGAAAAGCCTGGTGCAAAACCGCTGGCTCGCGAAACAGGAGTTTTCCGACCTGGCCAACCTGCAGTTCGTGTCGGT
>DAISHW010000090.1:8946-9227 GCA_036822295.1 Bdellovibrionales bacterium
GATCCGCAAGGTGAATATTCCGTGCCTTTGTTTTGGAATCTCTATGGTTTTTTCGGCAAAGGGCCGGCCCTTCCCGCCACATGGAAGCAGACTTGGACTTCAAAGCGGGTCGGATTTTGGGGCGAGGAGCTCGGCCTGTTGAGCGCGATGTCCAGGCTCGGCGTCAACGTCGAGCAGCGCTTAGAGGAAGAGGAACCCAAGGGACTCGAAGAAGGCATCCGTAAATCCACGTCCGGCGCCGCGCAGATTTTAAAACCGAACTTGGCGCCCGTGACCGCCGA
>DAISHW010000091.1:0-9184 GCA_036822295.1 Bdellovibrionales bacterium
GCTTCTTCATTTCCTGTCCGTTTTGAAAAAGCGGAATCGGATTCCCGACGTACCCATGTATTTGAACAGCCCGATGGCGACCAGCGTGACCGAGACCCTTCACCAATTCAGATCGCTTCACAAACTCAGCGATGAAGAATGCGAGGAGATCCGCGACGTGGTTCGCTACGTCCAATCCGCGGACGAGTCCAAAATGCTGAACATGAGAAAGGCGCCGATGTTGATCATTTCCGCGAGCGGGATGGCCACGGGCGGGCGCATTCTTCACCATTTGAAAGAATTCGCGCCGGATCCCAAGAGCACGATCGTATTGACGGGATTTCAGGCGGCGGGCACCCGCGGTCGGTCCCTGCAAGACGGAGCGCGCGAAATCAAAATTCACGGGCAGTTCGTGCCGGTAAGGGCGCAAGTGACGCTTCTAGAGAACTTGTCCGCGCACGCCGACTACGGCGAGATCGTCGAATGGCTCACCCCGACCGGTGCGAAGCCGAGAAAAGTTTTCGTCACGCACGGCGAGACCAAGGCGGCCCGGAGCCTGTGCGAGCGGTTGACGGAAACTTTTGGCTGGGACTGCGAGGCCCCCCAGCAAGGCGACGAATTCCCGTTGGAATAAAAAGCGTCCGTCACGACGGCGGGTTTCAGGATGTAGAGAAAGGGTTTCCCGTCCAGATCAAAGAGAAAAACGAGGTCGACGCCCTGAATGCGGACTTCGATTTCCGACTCCCGCCCGGGCTGCATGTCCACGTCCCTTGCGCACTCCGGAGCGTTTGCCGGGTTCACCCAGATCACCTTCTGGGTGAGCCGGTTTTCAAAGACGCGGTATTCGGCCACCCGTTCGCAAAAGACGTTTTCATTCTTCCGCTGCCAGAAGAGTCTGGATTTGCCGTCCGTATCGAAAGTGAAAAACAATTCCAGATCGGGATTGGGGTTCGGATAGCGGTGACCCGCGTAAAGAAAGCCGTCGTATTGCCAAGTACCAAGGATATCCGCTGGCGACAAGGCCAGGGCCGGGACGGCTCCCAGCCCTTGAATCAAGCTCATCCACAGGACGAACCTCACCGGACGATCAGCTTTTTCTCAAAATAGGTTTCGTCACCGCTTACGAAGCGCAGCGTATGTTCGCCGCTGTCCAATTGCCCGAGATTGACCTCTTTGCTGAAGGGCACGAGCACCATCAGGCACATGGTGTTGACGGTCACGAACGCCATGGCTTTGATTTGGTGAAACGTGGCTTCACGGCTTGTCACTTCGACGCGGGACCAGCGGTAGCAGCTGTTGGGGAACATGCCGCTCAATACGATTTTCGCATCCGTATTTTTATCGACGACCTCGGGCACGAAAACCTCGTGAACGGCGATGTTGACCTCTCGGGACGTGGGTTGAGCGGCCGCGGCGAACTGGCCTGCGCCAAACAGTGCGATTAGTACGGACATGGACGTGGAAATCATTGCTTTCAAGCGTTCCCCCTAAAGTTTTTCAACCGTCATTGGTCGATGGGGTAATCCAACTACAAAGTGCGTGCCGGCCTTTAGTCCGGCATTCGCGGCGCGACGTGGGTCGAGTTGGCTCAATTCGGCGGCGCTAAACCGCGGATCGGTTGGGCCAGTTTGTCCCGGGCTTTGAACAAAGGTGTTCCCCGATCCGAGCGCGTGCGAATTGAAATGAGCGCGGGGCGTGGCATAATCCGTGCTGTAACGGACATATTATTTCGGAGGTTTACGGTGAAGTCGAAACTCTTGAGCTCGTTGATCGGCCTGGCGGCCGTCGGATGGATTGTCAGCTGCACGTCTCAGCCCAAATCCTCGCAAGTAGAGGAAAACTGGATCAGCAACATGCACAAGCTCTCCGCCGCCCATTTGCGCCTGATGCCGATCGCCGCGGACGGAAGAAAATTCGCCGATCCGGAAATGCGCGGGCGCATCCAGGGTTCGCTGAAGCAAATGGTCGAGGCCTCAAACGCGATCATGAACGACAACCGGGCGCCCGACGCCGACCCCATCATCAAGTTCACGGCCGCAGGCCTTGCCGCCGAGGTCAAACAAGCTTACACGGCGTTTGAAGTGAACGATCTGCAATGGTCCCGATTCGCTTTGAGCCGCACGAGCAGCTACTGCATCAGCTGCCACACGCGCGCCGACCGCGGCGTGAAAGATTTTGAAATCGGTTGGACGACGGAACTCTCGGCGCTGACCCCCTCGCAAAGCGTCGAGTTTCTTCTGGCCAATCGCCGCTACCGCTCGGCGATGACCGCCGCCCGTAAACTCGCCGCCGACGGCGAGCAGGTCCGGCGTGAGCCTAGAAATTGGATTCTGACCATCGAAAAGGTTCTGGGGATGGTCGTCCGGGTGAACAAGGAGCCCGCGCAGGCCGAAGACCTCGTGGAACTCGTGGTGAAGAACAAGTCGGCGCCGTCTTACATCCGACGCGACGCCTCGACATGGCTCCAAGACATCCGCAGTTGGCGGGCCGAGGAGCACGCGGGCCGACGCCGCCCCGATTTGAAAGCGGTCGCAAAGCTCGTGAACAAAGCCGAGAAGTCAGGCCCGCACAATTCCGCGGCCCTCATTCAATACTTGCGGGCGTCGGGCATGACCCACGAACTGCTCGAGAACACGCGCTCTTCCAAATACGGCGAGACTCTTCTTTACGCGGGCATCGTCGCCGACTCGCTTCGTGATCTGAACATGGGTTATTTGGACCAGTACTATTACGAGAGCTGCATCTTGAATCAACCCCATAGCGAGCTCGCCGAACGATGCTACAGCCGATTGGAAGCTTCGGTCCGCATTTCCAATCCCTTTTTGACGATCGATCCCCAAAGCGAATGGGCGACCGCCGCGAGACTGGCGGATCTCCGCCAGCTCGCGGGAACGAAGGATCCGCTCGACGGCCCGAGCTGGAACCGCCAGTTTTGGGACGGTTTAGACAAATTCGAAAAGGAAGACAAGAGCCGCGAGAAACGTTAGCCGGTGAAGGGCCGCTCGCTAAGAGCAGCCCATCGAGCTTCCGCAGTTCAGGCACCGGTAACAAGTTCCGTTTCGAATCGTCACGTGACCGCACTCATTGCATATCGGAGCGTCCGCCATGAATCTCGACACCTGGGCGCTCATGATCGGTTCGTCGGCGGCCGAGACGATGCTCTCTGGTAACGCCGCCTTCTCTAGGGGCAAGGTCATTTGCTCGGGCTTCACGTGGACCAGGTCGGTTTTCCCCAAGTACTCGAACGCCAGCAGCCTGAATATGTAATCCAGAACGCTCGTGGCCTGTTTTATATGGGGATGATCGACGAATCCCGCGGGCTCGAACCGGGTAAAGACGAATTTTTCCACGAATTGTTCGAGCGGAACTCCGTACTGAAGACCGAGCGAAATCGAAATGGCGAAACAGTTCAACAGGCTTCGGAATGTCGCCCCCTCTTTGTGCATGTCGATGAAAATTTCCCCGAGCTTTCCGTCTTCAAATTCTCCCGTGCGCACGTAAACCTGGTGCCCGCAGACGCGCGCTTCAATGGTCATTCCGTCGCGTTTATAGGGCATCTTGCGCCGGCGCCCCGGAGCGATCTCAAGCGCCTTCAAAATGGCTTCGTCAAGCTCCGCCTGGGTGTACGTGATCTCGGCCTTCTTCGCCGTACCCGTCTTGCCGTTCAGAGGTTGCGAAAGCTTGCAGCCGTCGCGGTAAACGGCGACCGCTTTCAGGTTCAGTTTCCAAGCCTGGAAATGAAGGTCCTCAATTTCCTCGACCGTCACCTCGTTCGGCAGATTCACCGTTTTAGAGATCGCTCCGCTTAAAAACGGCTGCACCGCGGACATCATTTGCAAATGGCCGAGCGGCGCGATGTACCTGGTCCCGACCGTTCCGCAACGATTCGCGCAATCGAACACGGGCAGATGTTCGGGTTTCAGGTCAGGGCTGTTCTCTACGGTCATATGACCGCAAATGATAAGGGACGCGCGCTCGATTTCTTGGCGGGAAAAAGCCAAAGCTTCCAATACCGACGCGTCCTTAAGGCTTCCCCGGTCGATATTCAATCTTCGCAAAGTCTTTTCCCCCAATACCCAAGGCGAAACCGCCGCCTGCAAATCGAATGCGGTCGGCAGCGCCTGCTCGATGGCTTGGATATCGCGCTCATCCAGTCCACGCTCCAGCAGCACCTCTCGGTTCACGGGCGCGGCGCAATCCAGGGTCAACGTGCCGATGGCGTAGCGAACGATGTTCGAAACCGCGTCGCGCGAGTAGCCGAGCGCGGACAACGCGCGAGGCACCGACTGGTTCACGATTTTCATGTACCCGCCGCCCGCGAGCTTTTTGAACTTCACCAAAGCGAAATCGGGTTCGACCCCCGTTGTGTCGCAATCCATCAAGAAGCCGATGGTTCCCGTCGGCGCCAATACGGAAACTTGGGCGTTGCGGTAGCCGTGCGCCCGTCCCGCGGCCAAGGCTTGATCCCAGCTGCCGAGCGCCGCGGTCTGAAGGTTCTTATCCCCGATCTCGGCTTTCATCGCGTAGGCGGTGTCGCGGTGGCGCTCGATGACTTTCAACATCGCGGCTTGGTTGCTCCGAAAGCCGCTGAACTCCCCCTTTTCCCGCGCCAACTCGGCGCTCACCCGATAAGCTTCGCCGGACATCAGAGAGGTGATCGTCGCCGCCAGACTCCTTGCCGCTTCGCTATCATAAGGAAGGCCCTTCACCATGAGAAGGGTGCCGAGGTTGGCGTACCCCAATCCCAACGGGCGAAAATCATGGCTGTTCCGCGCGATCAGTTCCGTCGGATAGCTCGAAAAATCCACCAAGATGTCTTGCGCCAGGATCAGGACGCGCACGCAGTGTTTAAAGCCCGGAACGTCAAAGGTGCCGTCGGCATTCAGAAACTTGGTCAAGTTGATCGAGGAAAGGTTGCACGCGGAATCGTTCAGGAACATGTATTCGGAACACGGGTTGCTCGCGGTGATCTCGCCCGACGCCGAACACGTGTGCCAGGAGTTGATGACCGTGTGGAACTGCAGGCCCGGATCGGCGCAGGTCCATGACGATTCGGCGATTTTCCGCCACAGATCGCGCGCCCGGTAGGTCTTCAACACCTCGCCGGATGTCCGGCTGATCGTCTCCCAATCCCCGTCGTCCTCCACCGCCCGCATGAATTCGTCGGACAGTCTGATCGAATTGTTGGAGTTTTGTCCCGCCACGGTCTTGTAGGCTTCGCCGTTGAAATCGGAGCTGAAGCCCGCGCTCACCAAAGCTTGGACCTTCTTCTCCTCACGCATTTTCCAGGTGATGAAATCCTCGATTTCGGGATGGTCCATGTCGAGACAAACCATCTTGGCGGCCCGCCTGGTCGTGCCGCCGGACTTGGTGGCGCCGGCGCTGCGATCCAGAACTTCAAGAAAGCTCATCAGCCCGGAGCTGTATCCCCCGCCCGACAGGCGCTCGAAACGGCTGCGCAAATTCGAGAAGTTGGTACCGGAACCCGAACCGTATTTGAACAACCGGGCTTCGTGTTTCAGCAGATCGTAAATGCTCATGAGATCGTCATCGACGCTCTGAATGAAACACGCCGAGCATTGCGGATTCTTGAACGCCGTTTTGGTGGGCTCCACGCGCTCTTCGCTGTGATTCCAGAAATATCCGCCGCCGGACCCGTGGATCCCGTACTCGTGAAAAAGTCCGCAGTTGAACCAGACCGGGCTGTTGAAGGCGCCTTTTTGTTGAAGCAGTATGTGCACCAGTTCCTTTTCGAAGTTCGTCGCATCCGCGGGCGTGCGAAAGTATCCGCCTAAGTTTTCGCCCGCGGTCCGGATCGTGCGCGCCACCCGATGCACGAGCTGCCGGATAGAGGTTTCGCGGCCGACCCCGGGAACTCCGGAGCGCCTCAGGTATTTGCTCGCGGCGATGTCCACGGCGAGCTGGCTCCATTCCTCAGGCGCCTCCAGATCCTTCATCGAAAATATGTCCTCGCCCTCCGCGCCTTTCACGGCGCTCTCGCGTTTCGCCCACTTGACTTGCGAGTACGGATCCTCGTCGCGCTTCACGAAGCGGGGTTCGATCTCAATTCCGACTCTTGTTTGCGGTGGTTTTTCGAGCGATGCGGTTTCTGGCGATGTCATGACCACTCTCCTTAGTGATGATGGCTTCACCAGATCAAGCCCGGCGCGTCCCGGTCAAGGCTCTTGAGGTCGGGCTCGGTAAATTCCCGGAACGGAGTATAAGTAAATTTTCAATTTTATGACTTAAGTCATAAGCGAATTCGCCCCGCGAAGTTCGCTCACGAATTCCCCGATCAGATCGACGTCGGATTCCTTCGACGTGATGAACGGGTTCATGAGCACCAAACGCAATTGCATCCATTCGTCGCAGTCGAGCTCAATGTCTCGTTCGCGGGCCAATCGCTCAATCAGCGATTTATAAGATTTTTTTGTCAGAATCGTCTTCGAAACCGAAAAGTTGGGACTGGCTTCGAAGTGATTGAATAGTTTCGCGGTCCGCTCATTCAACGCCGAAAGTTTGGATCCGGCGGGGGCGATGCTGAAACAAATTATATTCAGATCGGACGGGAGCACGGGAAGGTAATCGGGGACCTGCCGGGCGAACTCGCGATGCATACGCTCGCGCGCCTCGATTCCCTTTTCCAACAACCGCCCGTAGCCCCGGGCGTTCAATCCCAGCGTCTTGTTCGCCAACCAGACGGCGGTGACCCCGGCGCCGGAACGCGAACCTTCCAAAGTAAAGGACCAGCGGCTTTGGTTGTCGTCTTTCAAATAGGCCGCGGAAAATCCCCGCGTGCGGTAATGGTCGCCGTCGCGGGCGATGAACGCGCCGCACGCATAGGGCACATATCCCAATTTATGGGGGTCAAGCGTGATCGAATCCACCTTGGACAGCGCCGTGAGCGCTGCGCGCACCGAACTTGAAAGCCTTCCCGAAAGGCTTTCGTCGGCGATCATAGTTCGGTAGTAGCCGCCAAAAGCGGCGTCGACGTGGTGCCAAACGTCGATTCCGCGTTCGCGGTACTCTTCGAGCAACGCTTGAACCTGGTCGACGGGGTCCACCTCGCCCATCTCAGTGGTTCCGGCGACCGAGACGACCATAAGAACGGGTCGGTCTTCGGCAATCGATTTTTCCATCTGCGCGCGCAGATCTTCGAGCGACAGACGGCCCTGCTCGTCCAGCGCGACCGGCCAAAACCCTTCGTCCCCCAAGCCCATCAAACTCACGGCCTTTTCCCACGAGAAATGTTTGTTGCCCGGCACCAGGACGACGGGCCCTTTGAATTTTCTGCCGGTGATCTCCAGATAGCGATCGGCGAAGCGCCAAGGTCCCAGAGAAAGCAAGCTGACGCCGTAGCGCTCGTTCTGAGCACGATCAAACTTTCCGAGGGCACGCCACAGGGCCTCGAAGTTCGCCAATGTTCCACCCGACGTGAAATGGCCGCGCGCCGACGGGGGAAAGCCGATCATCGCGGCCAGATCGGCGATCGCCTCTTCCTCGAACCGCGAGGTCACCCGGCTGACTTCGCGTGAGGTGTTGTTCGGGTTGTGCAGCAACGCGCAGACGTGACCCATCAGCGCCGGCAAGCTCACTTCGGAAACCATGTGCCCGATGTAACGGGGGGAGAATTTCGGAGTTTCCCCCTCTAGATCCTTCAGGATTTCGGCCAGCGCGCGGTCCATGCGCGTGACGGATTCCGCGAAAGCCTCGCTTTCTTGGTCCGCGAGCGCGATGCTGCGGCCGTCCCCGGGAAAGCGCGAATTGCGCCACGCCATCCAATTATCGAGTATTTCAATCCATTTGCGCCTGAGCCAATCGCCATTCTCGCTCTGGGGCCCCAGAAAGAAGCTCTTGATCGCGATATCGCGGGGATCGCACTCATCCATTGACGTCCATTCAGCCGGTGAAAGTCATTCTTGTGTATGACGACCGTCATACAGTCCGGGCGAATTCGCGTTTGCCCCCGGCCTTTGGAAAATCGCGATGAGCATGTCCATTCTCAAGACCTCGATGTGATGGTCCGCGGTGCGTATCATACCTTTACCGGACCATTCGCTCATGACCCGGATCACGGACTCGACGCTCGCACCCACGGAATCCGCCAGTTCCTGACGGGTAAGAGGAATCGAGAGCGCCGTCGCCCCCTCGCCGTCCACGCGTTCGATCAGCAAGGCCAATTGCCGGGCGATCTTCTGCACGAGCGGCGCCTTTGTCATCACCCGCTGCTCGTGCATATCGTTCATGCGGTGAAAGAGCATCCGGTTCACGTTCTGCATGGCGCGCGGGTCATTCATCCAACTCGCCAAGAATGTGCTCTTGGGAATCTTCAAGACCACCACCGAGCCCATGGCCACGACCGTCACCGGGTAGGCGCCGCCAGGACTCGACATGACCAAGGCCCCCACCGGATCGCCCGGAGTGGCGAAATGAACGATGAACTCGTCACCAGAGGGCGTGTACTTCACCAGCTTAAGGGCACCTTGCACGACCAGCGCGAAATTAAAGGCATGGTCGCCCGCTCGGTACAGTATCTCGCGATGCTTCAGCTCTTTGACGGTGGCTCCCGCCAGCAGCGCCGCGATTTCCGCTTCCGAGCGATCCGCCAGAATGTCGTACTTTTTCAGTTCTTTCATGTAGGGGACGAGCATGCGTCGAATTTTGGGCTGCTTTTCCCGTGAAGTCACGCCCCGGAGCATGATCTAGCTCATAATCCGCATGCCCCAGATCAAATAGAATAGTGGCCAAACGGAGGCTTTATGAATATACTCATTTCCGCCGAACACTTCGAGCTCGCTCCCCAGCACAAAAAACGCATCGAATCCTCGCTTCTCAAAATACTGGACCGCGTGCCCCGTGCCGAAAATCTTCGCCTGTTCATGAAACGCGATTCCCGCCAACGGTTCGAAGTGACTTTACTCGTTCACAGCCGCCATCAAGACGTCACTTGCACCAAGCGCGGCTACGATCTTCTGCAGACCGTGTTTTCCGCGAAATCCCACCTGCTGCAGCGATTGGCGTCCCAAAAAGAACGCCGTTTGGAGCAAAGGAAGAACCGCGGGTTAGATCGCGTTTCGGGTCTCTAAAAAAATTCGAAACAATTGCCCGGGCAACTCCGCGGGGTCCGAAAGGATTTGATAGTCACCGGCGCCGAACAAAAACGGAAAGTAGTGTTTGGCGTGGCTCTCGACGGTCAACGCCTTTA
>DAISHW010000092.1:0-681 GCA_036822295.1 Bdellovibrionales bacterium
GCCGGGCCTGGACGATCTGTTCGGATTGAATCGCAAGCGCATGCAGTTTACGACCTCGATCAGTGAAGCGGTGGCTTCGGCGCAAGTCGTGTTTATCGCGGTGGGCACTCCGGAAATGCCGGATGGCTCGGCCGACATGGAGCCGACGTTCAACGTTTTGGGCGAGATCTGTCGCGCGGCCAAGGAGCCGAAGATCGTGGTCTTGAAGAGCACGGTCCCGATCGGCACGGCCCGTAAGGCCATGAGTTTCGTGAAAGAGAACGCGTCGGTGGATTTGGAGATCGTGAACAACCCTGAGTTTCTGCGTCAGGGTGCCGCGATCGAGGACTTCTTGAAACCCGATCGCGTGGTGATCGGCTGCACGTCGGAACGCGCGCGGGCGACGATGCAGGAACTGTACGAGCCGTTCGTCACCAAAAACGGTAATAAACCTATATTATTTATGGATAACACTTCGGCCGAGATGACGAAGTACGCGGCGAATTCGTTTCTGGCGTTGAAAATTTCGTTTATCAACGAGTTGGCGCTCTTGTCGGACAAGATGGGCGCGGACATCGACAGCGTGCGGGCGGGATTCACCTCGGACAACCGCATCAATCCGGCGTTCTTTAATCCCGGCATCGGCTACGGGGGATCGTGCTTTCCCAAGGACGTGCGCGCGTTGATGCACGCGGGGAAGCA
>DAISHW010000092.1:691-4445 GCA_036822295.1 Bdellovibrionales bacterium
GAATTGAAGCTCCTGCGGGCGGCGGATGAAGTGAACGAACGTCAGAAGGGGATTCTGACTCAGCGGTTGATCGAACGCGTGGGGAATTTGAAGGGCAAGACCGTGGGACTTTGGGGACTCGCGTTTAAGCCGCGCACCGATGACGTGCGCCGCGCGCCCTCGCTGAAAATCATGGAGGACCTGTTCCTGAACGGCGCCAAGGTGAAGGCGTTCGATCCGGTCGCTGCGAAGAACGCGCAAGAAGCTTGTCGCGTGCCGTTTGATGTTTGTGAATCGGCCTTGGATGCGGCCGCGGGCGTGGACGCTTTGCTGATCGTGACGGAGTGGCCGGAATTCCGCTCGGTGAATTTGAAGACTTTGAAGTCGACGATGAAGCAGGGTTTGATTTTCGATGGTCGCAATCTGTTCGATCCGTTGAAAATGAAAGACGCCGGGATCGAGTATTACGGTGTGGGTCGCCAGGTGCGTTCTGCTCCCCATGTCTGACTTGAAAACTTTCGGAAAAATCATGGAAGGCGTTCATTACACGGAGCGCCCCGGAGCTTACGGCTTCTTGCGCGATTCGCGCGACCGTTTGGCGGTGATCCAAACGACGTTCGGTTATTTTTTGCCCGGCGGAGGACTAGAGCCCGGCGAAGATTCGGTGACGGGCTTGAAACGCGAGATTTTAGAGGAGATCAGTTACGAGATCTTAAGCGCCCATCTGGTCACGCAGGCCGCGCAGTATCACTGGTCCGAGTTTTACCAGAAGCACTTCCGGAAGGTCGGATCGTTCTTTGTCGTGGAGTACCGCGCCCCGGCCCGCCCGGTCTTTGAGAATGAGCACACGCTGCATTGGCTCGACACCGGCGCTGTCGCGCGGAAGCTGAGTCAGGAGTTCCAGCGCTGGGCGCTGGCGGAATATCTGAAGTGAACCTTGCCCGGGCAAGGTTGGTCGATATTTTTGCTAATAAATTCAATTACTTATAAATAAGGTGCCCCGGCTAGCCCCGCTTGCGCGAGGATGACCATAAATAACGCACCGTAGACTGAAAACGGAACTACGTACCTAAATGCCGGCGTGGTGGCGGTCTTGGTCGTCAAGTACACTCACGATCCCGCCTTTGAGTTGCGGGCGGTATGCGAGCTGTTGGATGTCATAGGTGAACTTCGAGCCGTTCAGGCCCGCGGTTTGCCATTCGGGGCCCATGCGGATCGCATCGACGGGGCAGGCCTCTTCACAGAAGCCGCAGTACACGCAGCGGAGCACGTCGATCTCGTACGAAATCGGGTACTTCTCGACCGACGGGTCGTCGGCTTCGGCGGCCGTGATCTTGATGCATTGGGCGGGACAGTTGGTCGCGCAGAGCATACAGGCCGTGCAGCGGATGCTGCCGTCTTTCTTCACCGTGAGTACGTGATTGCCTTTGAAGCGCGGGCCGTATTCGTACTTCTCTTCCGGGTAATTCAAGGTCGGCATCTTCTTCGGGTGAAGAATATTGTAGATCATCTTTTTGAGGGTGAACCACATGCCGGCCAGAATACCGGGCAGGTACCACGAGGCCGCGGCGGATGGACGAGAGACGAGACTCATAGGGTACCTCCTCCGAATGTCATCGGCCCGTTCATAACGTGCCCCGCTGACCGGTAGCGTAGTTGACCTTTGCGCCGCCCAGGCCTTTCGGGCGAAGATTCCAATCGATGTCGCGACCGGCAAGAAGCTCGGTGGCCTCGGACAAGGTCAAGGCTTGCGGCACGATCGTCGTTCCCGTTTTAAAGGGTTGCACGAGGCCTTTGAAGTTGGTGAAGCTGCCCGACTTCTCGATGTAGGTCTTCAATGGAATCTGCCAGGTTTCGCCGCCGGCGTTGTCGAGATCGGCGTTCCCGCACGCGGTCATCCAGATCAGGCTTTCGGCCCCGGACAACATTTGGATTTTCTCTTTCAGATCCGGGAAGACCGATTGATCTTCCGGGCCGGCCACCAGGACGACTTTGAACTTCTTGCCGCTCAAGCCCGTCTGCAGATTTTCCCAGCGCGCCTGCACGCCGGCCGTCTTCATCTCGGCTTGAAGGCCTTTGGTGTTGGGATTGCGGTCGCCGCGCAAGAGCAGCCCGTCGAACTCCTCGACTGTGTCGGGATGGTTCTGCCAGTGGAAGACGTTTTTGGATTTCAGGTCGCCCGTGAAGAACTTAAACAACGATTGGTACTCTTCGTTCGAGTACTGGCCGGTCACCACCAGCGCTACTGAATCCGCGCCGTGCTTTTCGACGGCTTCGCGCAGTCTCAGACCCGCCGAGCGCGCGGCATCTTCGGGCGAAACTTCATTCCACGAATCGCGCTTGCCGACTTTGCCCGAAATGAGGCGCGCCTTCAGGTTCACGTATTTGTACGTGCTGCGGCCGACGTCGCACATCCAGTAACCGTTGACCTCGGGGTTCAATCGCGGTTTCACGCGCCACAGACCCTCCTCGTTGTAATGCACTTTCACGCTGCAGCCGGTGCTGCAACCGGGGCAGATCGAGTCGGCCTCTTTGAGATACCAAACCCGTTGGCGGAAGCGGAAGTCCTTCGAAGTCAACGCGCCCACCGGGCAAATGTCGACGGTGTTCAAGGTGTAATTGTTGTCGAGGGGCTTGCCCGGGACCACGCCGATCTCGGAGTGATCGCCGCGATTGAAGATGCCGAGTTCGTTGGTTTTGGAAACTTCTTCGGTGAAGCGCACGCAGCGCGAACACAGGATGCAACGCTCGGAATCAAGAACCACCGTGGGCCCCAGATCAACGACCTTGGCCTTTTTGACTTTGGGTTCGGCCATCTCGGGATCGTAGGCGCCGAATTGCATGTATTGATCCTGGAGTCCGCACTCCCCGGCCTGATCGCAGATCGGGCAATCGAGAGGGTGATTGATCAAATGGAAATCGAGTCCCCATTTGACCGTGTCCTTCACGAGGTCAGAGGTGTTGTTGACGACCATGCCGTCTTTGACTTCGGTGTTGCACGCGATCTGGAGCTTCGGCATGCCTTCGATTTGCACCATGCACAGGCGGCAGACGCCCGCGACGCTCAAGCCGGGGTGCCAGCAGTAGTGACAGATATCGATGCCGGCTTGTTTGTACGCCTGGATGACCGTCGTGCCCGCGGCGACTTCGATCTCTTTCCCGTTGATCTTGATCTTAGGCATGCGCCGAGCTCCCCACGGTCGTTTGTCCCTTCTTGATGTAGTTCTCGAACTCACCGCGGAATTTCGTGACGAACGAAATCGCGGGCATGGCCGCGGCGTCAGACAACGCGCAGATCGTCTTACCCATCATTTGTTCGGAAACCTTCTTGATCAGATCGATGTCTTTGTTCTCACCGTGACCGTGAACGATCCGGTGCGTGATTTTGCTGAGCCAGCCCGTGCCTTCCCGGCACGGAGTGCACTGACCGCACGATTCGTGATGATAGAAGTGCATGATCGTGCCGAGAATATCGACCATGCAATTCGAGTCGTCGATGACGATCACCGCGCCCGAGCCGAGCATCGACCCCATCTGCGCGAGCGCCTCGTAATCCATAGTCACTTTGTAAGCCTCTTCGGCGGTCAACACCGGCGCGCTCGAACCGCCCGGGATGACGGCTTTGAGTTTGCGGCCGGGCTTCAGACCTCCGCAGAAATCCTCGATCAAAGATTTCAACGGCAGCCCGAGCGGAAC
Source organism: Bdellovibrionales bacterium (assembly GCA_036822295.1). GTDB lineage: Bacteria > Bdellovibrionota > Bdellovibrionia > Bdellovibrionales > UBA1609 > JALHOQ01. Next base: position 4,367 of record DAISHW010000092.1, read on the forward strand.
TTCGTAAGTGCCGGGCTTCATCACGTTGCCGCTGACCGAGAAGAGTTTGGTGCCCGCCGATTTTTCGGTTCCGTTCTTG
>DAISHW010000092.1:4458-9177 GCA_036822295.1 Bdellovibrionales bacterium
CCGTCGCGGATGATGTACTTCACGGCGGCCAGAGTTTCGACGTTGTTCACGATGGTGGGTTTGCGCAAATAGCCTTGCACGGCCGGAAACGGCGGCTTCAGTTTGGGTTGGCCTTTTAAGCCTTCAAGGGACGAGATCATCGCGGTCTCTTCGCCGCAGATATACGCGCCCGCGCCCGAGTACACGTCCATGTCGTGATCGAAACCGGAGCCCAAAATATTTTTACCGAGGTAGCCGGCTTTGTAAGCCTCGGCGACGGCGGCACGCACGATGCGCAGCGAATCGTCGTACTCGCCGCGAATGTAGATATAGGATTTTTTCGAGCCGATGGCGAAGGCCGATATGATCATCCCCTCGATCAACTGGTGCGGAGCGCGCTCCATCATCAAGCGATCTTTGAACGTGCCGGGCTCCCCTTCGTCGGCGTTGCACAGCAGGTAGCGGGGTTCGCCGTTGGCCGGCAAGAAGCTCCACTTGGTGCCGGTGGGAAAACCGGCGCCGCCGCGACCGCGAAGACCCGAAGACTTCACCTCTTCGATGATGGCTTTGGGATCCATTTTCAAAGCTTTGGCCAAGACGACGTAACCGCCGTTTTTCTCGTAGCCCGCAAGGCCCCGGAATTCGTCTTTGGAATAATGTTCGGTAAGGAGCTTGGTTTCTTTCGCCATTTTATGGTTCCAACTCTTTCAACTTCTTGATCGCCGAATCGACCGTCAGATTCTCCAAGTACTGATCGTTCACCTGCAGCATCGGCGCGGTTCCGCACGAGCCCAAACATTCCGCGCGCGAGATGGTCACTTTGCCGTCGGCGCTCATCTGGCCCAACTCCACGCCGTAGTGTTTGCACAGCGCCTGCGCGAGCTCGCGGCCACCGTTCATGGAACAGGAAATGTTCATGCACACCTGAATGTGCAACTTACCCACCGGATGCTTGTTGAACATCGTGTAGAAATACAAAACTTCATTGATGTGCGACTCAGGCAAACCCATCACTTTGGCGAGTTCGAAAACCGCCTCTGGCGGCACCCAGCCGTTTTCCTTTTGAACCGCATAGAGCGCGGGAATGATCGCCGAATGCTTCGACTCGTAGCGAGTCAGTTCCTTTTTCACGAATTCGGTCGTCGCGGGCGAAAGCTTATACATGGTGTTGCATTCTCCTCTAACGTTCCAGCTCACCGGCAATCACGTTTTGGCTGCCAAGAATCGAGATCACGTCCGCCACCATACCGCCCGTGATTTGGCGGGGCAGTGATTGGTAGATCGAGAACGACGGCGCCCGGCACTTCAGGCGATACGGACGGGCGCTGTTGTCGCTGACCAGGTAGAAACCGAGTTCGCCGTTGGCGGCCTCGGTCGCGTCGTAGATTTCGCCCGACGGAGGGCGAAGGCCCTTGATCACCAACATGAAGTGGTTCATCAGGCCTTCGATGTTTCCGTAGACTTCTTTTTTCTCGGGCAAAACGATGTTCTTGTCGCGAATGGTGTAATCGCCTTCGGGGATGTTCTTGGCGACCTGCTCGATGATCTTGAGCGACTGGCGCATCTCTGCCACGCGCACCAAATAACGGTCGTAAACGTCGCCGCTCGTGCCGACGGGCACGTCGAAGTCGAGCTGATCATAACCGTAGTACGGCTGTGCTTTGCGCAAGTCCAAACCCACGCCGGCCGCGCGCAAACACGGGCCCGTGTAACCCCACTCGATGGCTTCGGCGCCGGTGATCTTACCGACGTCCCGTGTGCGCTGAATCCAGATCTTGTTTTCGGTCAAAAGCAGATCGAGTTCGTCGATGCCATGGCGCATCTCTTTCACGAATTGCAAAACGTCTTTGTACCAATCCTTTGGAGGATTGTTGGCCATGCCGCCCACGCGCGTGAGCGAAACGGTCAAACGCGCGCCGCACAGCTTTTCAAACAGCGTGTAGACTTTCTCGCGGTACGTGAACAAGTGGAAGAAACCGGTCAGCGCGCCCAGATCCACCGCGTTCGCGGCCGTGCACACGATGTGATCGATGATGCGCGAGAGTTCGGCCAAAATGATTCGCACGGCGACCGCCTTCGGCGGCACCTCGACGCCCAAGAGTTTCTCGACCGCTTTGCAGTAGCCGATGTTGTTCATCGGCGCCGAGCAGTAGTTCAAACGGTCCGTGTACGGGATAACTTGGTTGTAGGGATGGGTCTCTGCCATCTTTTCGAAGCAGCGGTGCAGGTAGCCCATCTCGACGCTCGCGCGATGCACGCGCTCGCCATCGAGCTGCACCATCACGCGCAGGGTTCCGTGAGTCGCCGGATGCGACGGGCCGATGTTGAGCGGGACCAGATCCTTGTCGGGGTCTTCGACGTAGTTCGGATCGACGTCGAAATGGATCGGCAAACTCTCGGTGCAGTGCTGTTGCAGGTCCGCGGGGTAGTCTTTACGCAGCGGCCAGCCTTTGAACTGATGGTGCACCAAAAGGCGGCGCAAATTCGGATGGCCCGTGAAACGGATCCCGAACATATCGAAGGTCTCGCGCTCGAGCCAGTCGGCGCCCCTCCACAAGTGAATGATGGTGGGGATCTCCTCGCCCTCGCCCAACGCGACCTTGATGCGCAGCCGTTCGAACGAACGCGTCGAGAACAATTCGTAAACCACGTCGAAGCGTTTCGCGCGATTCGGAAAATCGACCGCCGTCACGCACATCAAAAAGTCGAAACGGCCGCTGTCACGCAGGTGCTTCATCGTGAGAACCAGGTACTCTTTGGGCAGCGTCACGACATTCGCGCCGACCGTGTACTCGGCGGTCATCTTCGCGCCGGGGAATTTCGCGCCGAGATCCGCGCGCAAGGATTCAATCGTATTCATCGGAAGACTCCGGGCTGCCAGTTCTCTTTCCACGGGCGGGGGGCGTGGTCGCCGATCATTTTCTGAATGGTCATCACGCCATCGAGCACCGCTTCGGGAGTGGGGGGACACCCCGGAACGTAAACGTCCACGGGAATGACTTTATCCACGCCTTGCAAAACGTGATACGAACGATAAAAGCCACCACTTGATGCGCACGCGCCCATCGCGATGACATACTTAGGTTCGAGCATCTGTTGGTAGATGCGCAAAATCACGGGCGCCATTTTCTCGGTGATAGTGCCGGCCACGATCATCAGATCGGCTTGGCGAGGAGAAAAGCGCACGACCTCGGCGCCGAAACGGGCCAGGTCATAGCGCGGTCCCATGACGGACATCATTTCGATTCCGCAACAAGCGGTTCCATACGGCATCGGCCAAAGTGAGTTCTTGCGGCCCCAGGCCACGATGTCTTGAAGACGGGTGGTGAACGCGAAAGTCCGGGTGTTTTCCACGAGTTCGCGATCCATCTGTCGAAGCGCTTGCGCCACGATCTGCTCCTTAATATTCATTACGCTTTCAATCGCAGCTTGAAGCTAACAGACTATATAGACTGCGAAAAGCAGAGAAAATTGCGCCTTGCATTGAGGAAAGGTCTAGTTTTCGACCTCGGTCCAGTTTCAAATTGAAACCAGACCAAAGACTAATAAGCTTTTTTCGATCGTTCCAAGGGATGGGACTTCAAGCAGAAACGGATTTGATTCGGCTTCACCTCCCTTGCGTTCAAACCACCAAGGAGGGGTTGCATGAAAGTTCTAGTACTCATCATTGCCTTGTTCTCGGGCAGTGCCATGGCCAAAGGCTTCAACGGCGATATGCTCGTGAAGATCACGCCGCAAATGAAAACCACAGTCACTTTGTCGCTCTTGAATCGCTTGCCCGCGGGCACGGTGATCGAAGATCTGGGCATCGGCGGCTGGACGCGCGTGAAAATGCCGGCGGGCGCGGTTTCCGCGTTCGACACGACAACCGTTCTCAATATGCCCGGAGTCGTGGGCGCCGAGAACAACGGGACACTGGGCCTTTTTAATAATTACAAAGTGCAAGACGCGCGCATCCGCGCCGAGCTTCAACGCTTGTACCCGAACGGCCTTGGCGACATGCCGGCCCCGGATAACCCGGAAATCCCGATGAGCGGCAGCGGCGGCGTGGGTTCCGACCCGATGTTCAATCGCCAATGGGGCATGAATCAAATGGGCGTGACGACGGGCTGGTCCGTCACCAAGGGCAATCCTGAAGTGATCGTGGGCGTGATCGACACGGGCGTGGACTACACGCACGAAGATCTGGTCGACAACATGTGGCGCAATATGGGCGAAGTTCCCGGCAACGGCGTCGATGACGACGGCAACGGCTACATCGACGACATCGTCGGTTGGGATTTCGCGGCCAACGACAACAAGCCTTACGATCTGACCGCCAACATGATGGACATGCTCCTGAGCGGCGGCAACCCGGGTCACGGCACGCACTGCGCCGGTAACGTGGCCGCTCGTGGCGACAACGGCAAAGGCATCGCGGGCGTCGCTCCGAACGTGCGCATCATGGCTCTTCGCTTCATCAGCGAAAAAGGCCAAGGCACGACGGCGGACGCGATCAAAGCGATCAAGTACGGCATCGACAACGGCGCGAAAGTGCTTTCGAACTCCTGGGGTTCGACGGGCGACGACGGCGGTGAGGAATCACGCGCGCTTCAAGAAGCGATCCAATACTCGCAAGATCGTGGCGTTCTGTTCGTCGCGGCGGCCGGTAATGGTGATCAACAAGGTAAAGGCTACGACAACGACACGAACTCGGCTCCGGCCTTCCCCGCGACCTACACGCACGACATCATCGTCAGC
>DAISHW010000093.1:0-2747 GCA_036822295.1 Bdellovibrionales bacterium
CAGAGGGGCCGGGCATTTTCGGCCAGAAGAAGTATCACTTTCGCGCCGATTCGGCGGGCGGCTTGGTTGAAAACAGCGCCGTGAAAATGGCCGGCATCAAAGTCGGCGTCATCAAAGACATCGTGCTCGAAGACGGTCGCGCCAAAATCGACATCGCGCTCGACGGAGACACGGAGCTCGGCGAAAGCACGCGCGTGGTTCTGAAGAGCGACGGCATCTTGGGCGACAAACACGTTGAACTGATTCCCGGTAAACCCGGCGAGGCGCCCATATTGGAAGGCAGCGAGATTCCCGCGGGCGACGCCAAGGGCGGCATGGACGACGTGATGGCGGAAGTCGGTCGCGTCGCGAGATCGATGAACGAACTCATGGAGACCTTGAACAAGGCCGCCAAAGAGGCCGACGATTCCACGTCCATCGGCCGCATCATCAAGAACATCGAATTGCTGACGGGCGATCTGAAGGACATCACCGGCGAGAACAAAGAGAAGATCAACGAGATCGTCGAACGCGTACGCAACTTGTCCAAGAACATCGACACCTACATCAACGAAGAGAGCTTGGCGCGCGTCGACCGCTCTTTGAAGAACATCGAAGACATCACCAACAAGCTGTCCAAAGGCGAAGGAACGCTCGGGCGCCTGATCAACGACGAGCAGACGGTCGAGGAGCTCAACTCCGCCATCACCAACGTGAACAAGTTCCTGGGCGGCGCCGACAAAATGGAAACCAGCGTCGACTTCCACAGCGAATTCCTGTCGGGCGACCATACCAAGTCGTTTTTGGGCTTGAAGATTCAGCCGGGCCTCGATCGCTACTACGAAATCGCGTTGATCACCGACTCGAATGGCGTGCGTCGTTCGACGGTCACCAATTCCACCAGCGACGGCGTGCCCCACACGTACGAAGAAGAAACTACCTACAAGAACAAATTCAAGATCACCGGCCTGTTCGCCAAGAACTTCTGGGATCTGACCTTGAAAGCCGGTTTGATCGAGAACGAAGGCGGCGCCGGCGTCGATTACCATCTTTTCGGCAAGCGTCTGCGTTTGTCCGTCGAGGCGTTTAAATTCACCGATCTGCAATTGCGGGCCTTCGCGCGCTTCAACTTCTTCAAAGGTCTTTACGTCATCGGCGGGGGCGACAACCTGCTCTCGAACGACGAAATGGACGCCTCGGGCTTCATTGGCGCGGGGTTGTTCATCACCAACGATGACCTGAAGCTTCTCGCGACTAAGTTTTCTTTCTAAACCGCGCTCGCCGTGCTAGATCCAGCGCATGGCGAAATTCAAAAATGCATTGGTCAGCGTCTCTGATAAAACCGGTCTGGTCGATTTCTTGAAGCCCTTGGCGGCGCAAGGTTTACGGGTCGTTTCGACGGGCGGCACGGCCCAGGTTTTGCGCGACGCCGGCATGGCGGTGATCGACGTTTCCGAGCAGACCGGCTTCCCGGAAGTGATGGAAGGTCGCGTGAAGACGCTTCATCCGCGCGTGCACATGGCTTTGCTGGCGCGCGGATCGGATGCGGGGGATCAGCGTCTTTTGCAAGAAAACGGTCTTGAGAGTTTCGATCTGGTGATCGTGAATCTTTATCCGTTCGAGCAAACGCTCGCCACCAAAGCCGCGCAAAGCGAATTGATCGAGAACATCGACATAGGCGGCCCAAGCCTTCTGCGCGCCGCCAGCAAGAACTTCGAGCGCATCACGGTGGTGGTGGATCCGGGCGATTACGCGCGCTTGGCTTTGCTGGAAAAGACGTCCTGCGAAGATCGCCAGCGATTGGCGGCCAAGGCGTTCGCGCATGTCAGCTCTTACGATGCGATGATCTCGCACACCCTGGCGCCCGGCGAAACCTTCGGGCAATTCGGTTTGGGGGGGACTTTGCTGCAGACGCTCCGTTACGGTGAAAATCCGCATCAAAAGGCCTTTTGGTACAAGCGTCGCGGCGCTCAGACGGGCTGGCATGAATCGAGGGTGCTGCAAGGCAAGGAGCTTTCTTACAACAATCTTTTGGACCTGGAGTCGGCTTTAGGACTCTTGCGCGAGTTCGATCAGCCGTCGGCGGTCGCCGTGAAGCATTGCAATCCCTGTGGCGCGGCGAGCGCCGACCGTTTGCACGGCGCGGTCGACAAATGTTTGGGCTCGGACCCGGTCAGCGTGTTCGGCGGCATCGTTGCCGTGAATCAAGAGGTGGGGGCAGAGGCCGCCGAATCCCTGGGCAGGATTTTTTTGGAGTGCATCGTCGCTCCGAAGTTTTCCGCAGCGGCGCTCGAAGTTTTCGCGAAAAAGAAAAACTTGCGGCTGCTCGAATGGCCGGAGCTCGGCATTCGCGACGACTTCTGGAAAGTGCAGTCGGTTCAAGGCGGATTTTTAGTGCAAGAGGCCGATCGCGTGCATTTGTGGAGTCCCGAATGGCGAATCCTGGGTGAGACCCCTTCTCCCGAAATCCGCGCCGATTTGAGTTTCGCGTGGGCCACGGTCGCCCATTTGAAAAGCAACGCGATCGCGATCGCGAGCGGTAAACAGTCCCTTGGTCTTGGTATGGGGCAAGTGAATCGGGTCGATTCCGTCGATCTTGCCATTGCCCGTATGCGGAAGTTCCATCCGGAAGCGCGCACGCCCGTTCTTGCCAGCGACGCGTTTTTCCCCTTTAGTGACTCCGTGGAGCGGCTGCACGAGGCCGGTATACGTTGGGTGATCCAGCCTGGCGGTTCCGTGCGTGATGACGAAGTATTCGCTAAGGCCAA
>DAISHW010000093.1:2764-5921 GCA_036822295.1 Bdellovibrionales bacterium
CACCGGACAGCGGCATTTCCGCCATTGACCCTTGGAGTTCCCGTGGGAGACGATTAGCCCATGGCGGATACTGAAAATCTTTGGCTGATCAAATCCAGTGGACGGGTCATGGGCCCGGTTCCGGCAGGCAAAGTCGCCGAACTTTTGCGCGCCCGCGAAATCTCGGTTCTTGATGAGATCTCGAGCCCCATGCGCCGCTGGCAAACGCTGCAATTTCACCCCGAGTTCAAAGAGTTGATCGATTCGCTGCGCAAGACCTCGCTGCATGAACGCACCGAGGTCACGTGGACTCCGGCGTCGCAAACTTCGGTCACGCAAACGCTCACGGATCTTTCCGACGGCGAGTTGACCGAAGAGATCAGCGGCGATCTTTCGGGCTTCACCAACACGGCCAAAGAGATCGTCGTCGAAAACGTCAAAGAGCAACCGACGGGGCCGGCCCCCGCGCCGACCGCGGGCCGCTTTCAAACGAGCGCCGCGCAGAATACGGCCATCCAAAAGCAGGTTGAAAAGACCACTCGCGGTTTATGGATCGTGACGGCGATCGTCTTGATCGCGGTCGCCGTTTTTGTTTTGCAGCGTAAAGTTTCGCAAGGCGAATTCGAGATGAAACCCTCGGTTCAAAACATGAAACAAAGCGTGGTCGGCTCGATTCAAATCGGCCGCTATGCGGAGGCGCTGAAAGAACTCAAAAGCTATTATCCAGATCCCATGCAGTCGGGCGAGATGGCGATCTACTTCGGCTCGCTCTTGATTCAACTCGAGAACCAAACCGTGCTGGGCCGTCGCCTTCTCAACCAAGTACTGGCCTCGAAGCGGCCCGAGATCAAGCAAGCCTATACGGGGCTGGGCATCGCGGATTTGATCGACGGCAATTTGGACTCGGCGCAAACCCATTTCCAAAAGGCGTTGGAGCTCGATTCGGTGTACGTGCCGGCGCTCTTGAATATGGCGATCGTTCACCTGCAGCGCGGCGAATATGTCCGGGCCAAGGCCGATGCGTCCCGGGCTCTCGACATCAATCCTCAGCAAGGCGAGGCCGTGTTGACCCTGGCCGAAGCGCAGCTTTACCTGTTCAAAGCGAACGGCGGGGCCGCCGAGCTCGGCGAAGCCAATGCCACGATCAAAAAATTCTTGAGCCGCAATTGGGATTTCACGCCCGAGATCGGTTTCTACTCTCTTTATTTCGAATTCCTGCGCCGGGAAAAAGGCCTGATGGAATCGGTGGCGAAGTACCTGGATCGCGATCCGCAGCTGACCTTGGATCATCGCCACAACGTCTTTATCTACCGCGGGCGCTCGCAGTGGAACGTGCTGGCGCGACTTTGCGAACAGATGACGGATAAGATGGGCGACGATTCGCGCGTTTCGACCTTGCTCGCCGCTTGCTTCGCGCAAGAGGCGCGCTGGGAGAACTCGCGCCAGGCGATCGAAAAGGCCGTCAATCAAGCGCCGAAGGATCCGCTCAACCAAGCCTGGTATTCGTTCGTGCTCAAAGCCAGCGGCGATCCCGCCCAAGCCAGCGTGATTTTGGGCCGGGCCGGCGAGTACAACCGTCGCGGCGATTTCGTTTTGCCGGCGGTGTTGCAAGCCCGCTTCTGCGAACAGAACGGCGACATCGCCTGCGCGCGCGACACTTGGCAGCGCGTGTTCGAACGCGATCTGGATTACTTGCCGGCGATCGCGGGTCTGGCGTGGGTGCACGCGCAGAACAAAGCTTACGGGGAAGCGACGAAGCAAATCGACAAGGGTTTACGCATCTCGCCCGATTACATTCCGCTATTGATGCTGCGTCAGCGTGCCGAGCGCGAGGGATGGCATGCGGCGAATTGAACGGCTGGCCTTGGCGCTGTTCTTCGCCATTCACGGTTTCAGCTGGGCGTCGGAGTCCGCGGAAAAGCACGAATCGCGTGAAGAGGCGGATCACACGACGGACTTGGCCGATCGCGCCGCCAAACAGAGCAGCCGCGACGTGAAGCTTCCGCGCGCGCTCGTGGGACGCATCGAAAAGGAATATCGCGAATTTCTGACCAAGAAGAACGCGGTGTCGGAAAAAGAACCCATCAAGCGGCGTTTGCTCAACGTGAACGTGGAACTCACGCAAAGGCGGGCCGCGGCCTTGCACGAACCCGTGCGCATCGCGACGCCGCTGGGCGGTGGAGTTGTCGATTTCGCCGAATTCGTAACGCCGTTGCGCGGATCGTTCCAGTTGCGTATTCGTCCGCGCAAGGATGATAATGCGGACTTGAGCGACGCGCGCGTGTTTTACGTGAGCCGCGCGAAGGCCCGCAAAATCGATGGCGAGAACTACGGCGCCGGTTGCGACAAGTACATGGAGATCACGACCATGTTTTACAAGAAAATGAATCAATCGGGCTTCGAGCTCTTCACCACGGATCAACGCTACTTGACCGTGATGGCGGGCACCTTCGTGATCGTGGCCTTCGAAAAAGACGCTCTGCACGTGGGCAGCGTTACGTTCACCGATTCCCGTTACCCGGAGCGTCTGTGTGAGTGAAACTCCCGCGAAGCGCTTCATTCGCGAGCTCAAAGAGAAAGACCACGTTCAATCGGTCTTTCTGGTCACCGAGAAAAACACCGGCACCGATCGCAACGGCAAACCGTTCCTGAGCGTCACTTTGGCCGATGCCACGGGCTCGGTGAACGCCCGCATGTTCGAGAAAGTCGCGGACAGCGCCGAAGGTTTTGAGGTCGGCGATGTCGTTTGGCTCAAAGGTTTCGTGCAGCTTTTCCAGAACCGGCGCCAGATGATCTTGCACGAGATTCGCCCGGCCGCGGACGGCGAGTACCGAATGCAGGATTTGGTCGCCGATCTGGGCGGCGACCCGCGCGCGCATTTCGACAAACTCATGGCCTTGGTGAACTCGCTGACCGAACCGCCGGTCAGGGCGTTGCTGCAGAACACGCTGAACGATCAAAAGATCCATGATCTGTTGATCAGGGCGCCCGCCGCCAAGACCATCCACCATGCCTATCGCGGCGGACTGATCGAGCATATTCATTCGATCGCGCACGTGATGGAATCGATCGTGCAGCAATACCTGGGCAGCGTGAAACTGATGCACGAGCAGTTCGTGGAGCCCAGCAAGCGCTACGCCGACATCATCATTCCCCAGGGCGGCCAGAACACCACGGC
>DAISHW010000093.1:5931-9158 GCA_036822295.1 Bdellovibrionales bacterium
TTCATTCGATCGCGCAAGTGATGGAATCGATCGTGAAGCATTATCCGTTCTTAAGCCGCGATCTGCTGATCTTCGGCGCGATCTATCACGATCTGGGCAAGATCTTCGAACTCGATCTGAGCGAAGGCATCCATTATACGCGGGCGGGCAGGCTGGTGGGTCATATGGTCCTGGCCTGCGAGATGATCGACAAGCAAGCCGCGAAGATCCCGGACTTTCCCGACGAGATGCGCGACATCCTCAAACACATCATTTTGTCCCATCACGGCAAGCTCGAGTACGGCTCGCCCAAGCTGCCCATGTTCCCTGAAGCCATCGTGGTCGCCATGATTGACGATCTGGACAGCAAGATGAACACGCTCTTCCATTTCCTCAAGACCGAAGTCGGGAATGTCCCCGCCAGCGAGAATTGGAGCCATTACCATCCCGGTTTTGAGCGCTACTTCTACCTGGATTTCTTCCGCCGCGGGAACAAAGGCGACTAGACTCCAGTTTCGAGACAGGGGCGCCGAAAGGTCTCATACAGGAGGCTTTTATGAAATACTTCGCCATCGCCGCTTTCGTGGTTCTTGCGGGCGCCGCTGCGTTCTACGTGTCTTCACAAAAGCCCCAGGGTCCCGTGGTCAGCGAGTGGAAACGCACTTTCGTTGAACCGGTCGCCGCCCACCCGGCCGCCCACGAAGAGCTCAAATGGCGCCCCGATGCGGATGTCATCGAAATGCGCGCTCCCGCGTCCAAGAAAAAATAAGTTAACGCTTCAGCGGCAGAACCAACGCGATCGGTTCCGCGTCGCCGCCAGGAATCAAGCGGCTCAATTCGCGCCCCCGGGCGCGCACCACTTGTTCGGAATCTTGGGTCAGGTTCAATCCCACCACGATTTCGCGTTCGCCTAAAAAGACCGCCAAATCTTCGATCAGCTTCCCGCAGCGATAGGGCGTTTCCATTAAGATCACCGGTCGCGTTTCTTTGGCGACCGCGCGCCAAAAATTTTCGCGCGCTTCACGCTTGGCCGGTACGAAGCCATTGAACGCGAAGGTGTCGAGCCGCTCGCCGCAAACGCTTAAAAACGTCATCAGCGACGAAGCGCCGGGCACGGCATGCACCGCGATTCCCGCCTTCCGGCAGGCCTTCACCAGATCCGCGCCGGGATCGCAAAAGCCGGGAGTGCCGCAATCGGAAACCAGGGCGACATTCTTCTCGCGCGCCTGATCGACGAAATGCTCGATGTCTTGCGCATCGGAATGCTCGTTCAACTGATCGGTGGCCGGCGCTTGCACGCCCGCGGCCTTTAGGATTTGGCGGAGCTCTTTCAGTTCCTCGCCGATCACCAATTCCGCGCGCTTGAGCGATTCCATCGCGCGCAGGGTGATGTCGCCGGGATTGCCGATAGGGGTTGCGATGACGAAAAGAGCCATGTTAAGTCCATCTCATACGCATGCCGCATTGGAAAGTCTTAAAATCCATCGAAATTCTCAAGGCCGGTCTGTTCAGGCTTCGCGCCGATGAGTGCGAGTTGCCCGACGGGCGGGTGATGCCGCGCTATTACGCGATGGAATTCAAAGATTGGGTGAATGTCGTCGCCCTCAGCCAGGACGGTCGGATGATCATGGTCGAGCAGTACCGGCATGCGGCGGGTAAGTTTTTTTTGGAAGTGCCGGGGGGAAGCCTGGATGCCTCAAGCGAAGCGCCCGAAGACGCCGGTCGCCGCGAGCTGCGCGAGGAAACGGGTTACACCAGCGACGAATGGATATATTGCGGCTCGCATTTCCCCAATCCCGCGCTGCAAACCAACCGCATGCACACGTACCTGGCCAAAAACTGCCGGCGAACCGGGGAGCCCGAGCTCGATCCGGTCGAGGATTTAGAAGTGAAACTGATGCCGCGCGCGGAAATCTACAAGAAACTCGAAACCGGAGAGATCGAGCATTCCCTGATCGCCGCGTCTTTAGCTCTCGCCCGGCGTTTTCTGCCCTAAACCTATTTTATAGTCGGCGGCGATCTTCATCAGATCCGATGGCGCGGGCGCGCGGCCGGCATGCACCGTATCGACGAAAACGATGCGCACTTGGGGCGTCACCGCGCGGACTTGCTCGATGATGACGGGCTCATTTTCGAAAAACCAAATGTGATCGTACCCGTGAACGAGCCCGCGCATGACGCTGGCCTTGAAGCCCTCGTCGCTCTCGATCTCGCTCGGCTTCATCATCAGCTTGCTCTCGCTTAAATAGGGAAAGCCGTGCCTTCGCAACGCCGCGACCGTACCTTCGCGCATGGCGCGCTCGCCCCGGCCGGTCAGGTACATGATGTCGGCGCCGAAATCATGCAGGCGTTTGACGTATTCGGGAGCCGAAGGGTAAATCGTGTCCCGATCAAGAAATCGACTGCTGAAGAAATGTTTTCCCCAATAGCCGCGCACCTCTTTGAAAAATTCGATCGACGATTGCGTCAGCGTTCGCTCCAGAACGGAGCGCACGCCCCAATCGCTCGGCAAAACCCGGATGTCCTTGAGCAGCGCGGCTTCGCGGGGAAAGCGATCGCGTATGCCGGGCTCGGCGGCGAGCTCGCGCAAAATCGATTCGGTGCGCGAGCTGACGCAAAACAACGTGGAATCCAGATCGAAGACCACCGCGACCCTGGCTTGTCCAGAGTGCGTTCGCACATGCTCCGCGACTTCAAGAAGTGGATGTATGGCGTTCATACAGTATCCGAACGTAGCATTGACAGGCCCTGCGTTCCAACCGGTTCTATGAAAGCCAATCCCTGGACATTCCCATGTCATGCCGGCTCCGAATGGACCAGATCCCCGTGATTTCACGAATTTCGTCGATCCTTTGGACACCCCCCGGGTTCAAGCTTTTGACAGTTTTTTGAACCTTCCTATGAAGTGCCTCGATCCTGTACATCCTTCTGGAATCCCTAATGATTTTAAGGCTGGGCCTTGAGCTGAGACACCCCCCGGCCGATGGACCATTGTTAAAGGGGTATTTCCATATGAAGTATTTGATATCGCATCAGGGTCAAGAAAGCGGTCCGTTCACGCTGGATGAAATCGTCGCCAAAGTGCGCGCGAAGGAAATCGAGCTGTTCGACTACATTCTGGATGCGGAAACCCAGGACTGGGTGCTTCTGATGGAACATAGCGAGTTGTCCCAGAAATTAAAGAGCAATAAACCGCCGCGTCCGCCGACCGGGCCTGTGCAGGCATCGGCACCACAAAAGCCCCAGGG
>DAISHW010000094.1:0-2886 GCA_036822295.1 Bdellovibrionales bacterium
GCGATAGTCGCGGTACAGCGGTCCCTGATAGTAGCGCACCACCGCATAGGTGTTCGGGCTGCCTTTGGCGGCCGGGAACTTCTCGGTCCATTCCGTACCGGGGGCGAAGGCACTTGGCCGGGTCCGCGCCCATGCGCGCTGCCCGGGCGTGCGGGCGTTCGGGGCAAAACGTTTGACCGCGCCTTTTTCCAGCGCCAGCAATCCCTCGCGGGTGAGTTGGCCGCTCGCGATCAAGCGCAGGTCGGCTCTTGCCAGCAAGCGCTCCCAGTTTTTGATCGCGGTTTCCGCATCCATGCCCTTGGCCAGTTCACGGGCGGTCATATCGCTCGCCCGCAAAGGATCGATTTTCTCGACCATCGCCGGACTGACGATTTGCGCGGCGAATTTATTGGAGTACTCGATCTCGATTCCATCCTTGAACTTGGTCCGCGCCCGGTCCCACTCTTCGCCGGTCGGTTTGAATTCACGAAGCTTATCGAGCATCCAAGACATCGCCGAAACGACCGAAGCGTCCTCACCGGTCGCGCTCAGCGTCAGCGCCGCCGCGGAATTGCTTGAGCGATAATTTTCATCGTCCGCATGAAAACCGAAGCCGATGCGATGTTTGAAATACAAGTAGGTCAGTTCGCCCAGATACCGTTCGGTGAACGCGCTGACGAGAATCCGCGCGGCCACCAGATCCGCGGGATCCCGGGAACCGGATATGAAATCGATCAGAATCGAATTGCCGAATAAATTCTCGCGGAAGTCGAAGGCGCGGGTGACGGAGCCGTCCGCCGTTGACGATTGCAAAAGGTAAGTCTTGAACTGGCCTTCCGGCATGACTTCCAACTCCAGCTTCTTCCATTTCGGGACATGCAACTGGCCGGTGGATTCGGTTTCCATAATTTGGACGAAGCGCTTTAAAGAGTCCTCGTTGCTTTCGAGCCGGTAGGGTCGCTCGAAATCCTTGGCGATCCGGTTGCTTTGCAGATCCGGAGTCGCGACGGCGTAAAGCGCGCGTTCCGGTGAAAATGCGCGAGCGACTTTCGCGATCTGCTCGACGGACACTTTGGCACGGGCATTGACGAAGTCTTCATGAGGCAGCTTTTGCTGCAAGGTCTTCACATAATATCTCGCGAAACCGTTGCCGTTGCGCACGGCCAGGTCGGCCTCGAACAAAGAGTGATTTTGCCAGAGTGAAAGGGTCAACTGGTCGATGCCATTCTGCTGAATCGAACGCAGGTGCCTATAGAAGGCTTCGATGATTTCATCCGTATGCGGTTCACCTTCGGCCGTCAGGTGAGCGGACAGCGTAAGATAAGCGGTGTTGTTCAAAGGCATGAAGCCGGTCGAGTAGTCGGTGACCCAGCCCTTGGCGCGGAGTTCGTGACCGAGCGTGCCTTCGGAGTCGTCGGACATGTAACGCGAAAGCCACATCAAAGCATCGTTGTCCAAGGGACCATGTGCGGGATCCGCCTCCATCAGCACTTCGAACGAGCGCATACCGTCTGATTTTACCGTCAGGCGCGTGCGTGATTCGCGCAAGTCGGCCGAGAACAGGCTCGGAATCCGCGCATGCGCCAAGTTCCGCTCCACGGGCCGCAAAGCCGGCGGATTTTCGCGTTCCATGAAGGAATGCAGATATTCTTTGGTCCAACCGCGCACACGCTCAAAAAACATCGGGTCCGAAAAATTCCCGTGAATCGCGACGCGAACGTTCTCGGGCCTGTACTCATGGTGATAGAAATCCTTGAGTTCATCCATCGTGATAGAGGCGAGCGACGCGCCGCCACCCAGATAGGGGTGGCGCAGCGGATGGCCCTCGACAGGCAATTCGGAAAACACCATCGCGCCGTGCGCGAAACTGTCGCGCAAGTTGTACTCTTTGACCTCTTTCATCACGACGCCGCGCTCATTTTCAATCGCCTGCGGTTGCCACTCCAGACCGCCCAGCATGGTGAACTGGGTTTTCAGCGCGAGTTCCGCGTGCTCTTCCGTCGTCGAGGCGTAGTAAAAGGTGCGATCGATTCCCGTATTGGCGTTCCACAACGCGCCCGCGGGGCCCAGCAGCTTCTGATAC
This sequence comes from Bdellovibrionales bacterium, assembly GCA_036822295.1. GTDB lineage: Bacteria > Bdellovibrionota > Bdellovibrionia > Bdellovibrionales > UBA1609 > JALHOQ01. The sequence goes on from DAISHW010000094.1 coordinate 2,063, forward strand.
GTATGATGGCCCGGAAATTCCGGCGTGCCCGTGAAGAGCAAATGCTCGATCAAATGCGCGCGGCCTAAAAAGCGCGTCGATTCGTGGAGCGTTCCCGTCGGTATCATGAACGAGGCGGTGAACGAATTGCCGTTCTTGAGATTCACGAAATGCACTTCGAAACCGTTGATCTTTTCAATCTTGATCTCGGGCTTTGAATCCATTCCCGCGGCAAGTCCGGGCAAGAGCAGCAGGGTCAACAGTAGCGCGCGCATCATCGGGTCCTTTCGGTGGGGAGCAGGGCGTTCAGGCAAGGGTCGATATCCAAATCCGCTTCAAACAGCTCGTTGCCGCGCCAGCCGACGGCATGCACGCGGGTCTTGAACGGCGTCGCCGCGTCCAGATCAAGGATCACGGCGTTGTGGGTGCCGGTGACCGCCCGGCGACGCGGGTTCTTCGGCTTGATCATGTAATGCCCGGGAAAGGCGAAACTATGCACGGAACTCGAAGTGATCTCGTACGTGCGGTATCCCAGCGCTTCCGACTCGATCTCTTGGATCTCGCTGAAATGCACGTCACCGCTGGCGAACGTCACGCGCGCGTCGATCTCATGCACTTTCCGGTTCAGGCGCTTCAGGAATTTTTCGGTGTAGTCGGGCCAATTGGCCTCGAGCGAATCCTTCATGATGTAGCCGCCGAAGAATTGCGAGCCCGAGACCAGAAAATTCGGACCGGGTTGCAGGCCGTCGAGCATCCAGCGCTCTTGGGGCGCGCCCAGCCACGGCGACAACGAATTGAAGTCCCGGAAGCTGCGGCCGTCGAGCAGGATAAAACGCCGGCCGAAC
>DAISHW010000094.1:2896-9111 GCA_036822295.1 Bdellovibrionales bacterium
GCGACGCCCGGCCCGTTCGTGACTTCGCCAGGGATCTCTTGGCCGCCGAACATGACGCGGTAAATGTCGCGGATCTCGCTCATCAGGGCGAGAGTGGAAGTGACGTTGTCGCCGCCGGCGTCGTGATCGTCCCAAACGGCGTACGTCGGAATCAAAGTTTCATAGCGGTACAGCTTCACGCGCGCGCGCGTCGCCGAGAACGCGTCCCAGGCCTGGCGGCCGGTGCGGGGATTGCGACTGAGCGGCAGGAAGTCGCGGTCCAGATAGGCCGCGTCGCCCGTGATCAAAATCGTGTCGGGCCTTTCCCTTTCAATTGCGTTCCACATGAACGGATTGTGGAATTGCCGGAGCATGCAGCTCAAAAGCGCGACGCGCCCTTTTGTTTTTGAGCCGCGCGTGCGGAAAACGCGCCGGTCGGTGACCGCGCGCCCTATGGATCGCACTTCGAGTCGATAGGCGCGGTCCGGCTTCAAATCGTCGAAGCGCACTTGATAGATGACGTTTCGGGAGCCGGGATAAACATGACGAAGGACCGCGGCCGGTTGAATCCACCGGCCGGTTTCCGTTGCGAACACTTCGATCGGATCTTTTTCGTCCGCCAGGATCGTCAAATACGTGGTCGTGCTCGAGGTCGCGCCTTGCAGAATGGAATACGGGTGTTCCGCCGCGCGCGCGGCGAAGGCGAAAATAAAGAGAGCGACGAGCCAAAGCCTCGGCAAGAATTTCCCCTGCGTTCAGTGCTGGGGGAAGGTTTCTCATGCGGGTTCCGAAAAGGGCAGGCGTGTTGAAAACATTTCTGGCCATAAGCCGTGAATTTCACTGTGAAATCGGTTCGCTCACCGTCTCAGATTGAGGCTTTACATAAGCTTTGAAAACTCGTTATCCTTAAGCATGCGTCTCATCTCGATTTTAATGGTCGGACTCTTTCTGACCGCCGACATTTTATCCGCGCAAGAGATCGATTATTCGATCGACAATATCCTGGAATCCGAAACTCCCCAATACGTCGAAGTTTGCCAAGATTTCATCTGCAATAAACTGCGTGAGGAAATCCTGGTCGAGGCCTCGAAATGCCGCCCGCTCGCCAGTTTCAAGCGTCGCCGTATGCGCGTGAAGCGTTCGCGCGCGGCCAACTCCTGCAAGATGTTCAAAGAGAACAACTTCAAGCTGAGCAAAGGCAAGTGTTCGGCCGCGATTCGTGACGCGTGCTCGCGCGCCGGTATGGACGCGAAATACCTGGCGGACAACGCGTACAATCTTCATAAGAAAGGCCTGCTCGAAAAGGCCGGCTTCGTGAACCTGATTTGGAAATACGACGAACACTCGGCGCCCCTGGGTTCGATCCTGATTTATGTCGGCGGCGCGGGCCATCGGTACGGCCACGTCGAAGTGCGCGCCAATCCCAATCTTTATTGCAGCGATCATTGCAACGGCCGCCCAGTGACCGGCGTGAATGAAGTGCTGAACCGCAAATACAAGCTGGTCGCGGTTTACCTGCCGTTCGTCTCTTCGATCCAGATGAGCGCGGCCCTGAATTGATCTTTGCCCTCGAATCGGGCATATTGGTCTCCTTTAATAGGAGACCCCCATGGAACCCAAAATCAATATCGGAATTCCGGAGCCCCAACGGGAAGAGATCGCCAAAGGTCTGTCGCGCCTGCTCGCGGATTCCTACACGCTTTATTTGAAGACGCACAACTTCCACTGGAACGTTTCGGGCCCGATGTTCAACACGCTTCACACGATGTTCGAGACCCAGTACAACGAACTCGCCTTGGCCGTGGACGAAATCGCGGAACGCATTCGCGCTCTGGACGAATACGCGCCGGGCACATACAGCGAGTTCGCGAAACTCAGCACGATCGCCGAAGCCAACGGCGTCCCCCAAGCCAAAGACATGATCCAGCAGTTGCTCGAGGGGCATGAAGCCGTCGCCCGCACCGCGCGCTCGGTCTTCCCGGCCGCCGAAAAGGGCAACGACGAAGCCACCGCGGATTTGCTGACGGGCCGCATTCAACTGCACGAGAAAACGGCGTGGATGCTGCGTTCTCTGTTACGGGATTAATTGAAGAACTCAATGCGCTCTTGGATGGGGGTGACCTGTCCGGGGGCGAAGAGTTGCTGCATCGCGCTATAGGGGAGCGGCCCGATCTGGCCGCGTTCTTTCATTTTCAATTCGGGCGCTTGTACGCGCGTTGGAATAAGCTGACGTCGGCGACCAATCATTTGAACTTGGCGGCCGAGCTCGCGCACTCGAAGGGCGACGAGCTTTTTACGATTCAAGTCGTGAACGAATTGTCCGAGGTCAGACGCCGCCAGGCGGAGCAACGGCCTTAACGCGGCCATTTTGTCAGTATTTCCACTTCTCTTTCAGACCGCGATCGATCGCGTCCAGGAAATCTTCCGTATAGAGGTATTGCCCCTCTTTCACGTCGTTGCCGAATGCGAGCAACGCGAGATCCTTGGTCATCTTGCCGCTTTCAACGGTCTCGACGCAAACGCGCTCCAAAGTTTCGGCGAAACGAACCAAATCGGGCGTGCCGTCGAGTTGGCCGCGGAACGCCAGACCGCGGGTCCACGCGTAGATCGAGGCGATCGGGTTGGTCGAAGTCTTTTTGCCCTGCTGGTGCATGCGGTAGTGGCGGGTGACCGTGCCATGCGCGGCCTCGGACTCCATGGTTTTGCCGTCGGGCGTGATCAACACCGAAGTCATCAGGCCCAATGAGCCGAAACCTTGCGCGACCGAATCGGACTGCACGTCGCCGTCGTAGTTCTTGCACGCCCATACGAATCCGCCGTTCCACTTCATCGCCGAGGCGACCATGTCGTCGATCAAGCGATGTTCGTAAGTGATGCCGGCGGCCTTGTACTTGTCTTTATATTCCTTCTCGAAGACGTCCTGGAAGATGTCTTTGAAACGGCCGTCGTACTTTTTCAGGATCGTGTTCTTGGTCGACAGGTACAGCGGCCATTTCTTCATCAGAGCCATGTTCATGCAGCTCTGGGCGAAACCGCGGATCGATTCGTCGGTGTTGTACATCGTCAACGCCACCCCGTCGCCTTTGAAGTTGAACACTTCGAAAGACTGCGCGGCGCCGCCGCCTTCGGGCTGGAAGGTCACGGTCAGCTTGCCTTTGCCTTTGGTGACGAAATCGGTGGCGCGGTACTGGTCGCCGAACGCGTGACGGCCGATCATGATCGGTTGGTCCCATCCCGAAACCAAACGCGGAATGTTTTTACAGATGATCGGCTCGCGGAAGACCGTGCCGTCCAGAATGTTGCGGATGGTGCCGTTCGGCGATTTCCACATTTGCTTGAGACCGAATTCCTTCACGCGCTCTTCATCGGGAGTGATGGTCGCGCACTTCACGCCGACGCCGTATTTCTTGATGGCTTCGGCGGCGTCGACCGTGACCTTGTCCTCGGTCTTGTCGCGGTACTCGATGCCGAGGTCGTAGTACTTCAGATCGATTTCCAAATAAGGCAGAATCAGCTTCTTCTTGATGAAGTCCCAGATAATGCGGGTCATTTCATCGCCGTCGAGCTCGACGACGGGATTTTTGACTACGATTTTCTTCACTCAACACCCCCAACCAGCGGCCCGGAAATTTTCGATTTCGCGGGCCGTGCCTGTCAAATTATTTGCGTAAGGAATCGCGGATCTCGCGCAGGAGCAGAACGTCTTCGGGCGTCGCGGCCGGCGGCGGCGGCGCGCTCTTGAAGCGGTTCATCACTTTGATCACCCAGAACAAGGCCCAAGCGATGATCAGAAAATTCACGGCCGCCTGAATGAACACGCCGTAACCGATCGCCACTTCGCCTTGGCCGTCGGCGCCCGCCGCCTGCAGCACCAAACGCAGCTGGGAAAAATCCATTCCTCCGATCGCCCAACCGATGGGCGGCATCAATATATTTTCCACCAGGGCCGCGACGATTTTGCCGAACGCGCCGCCGATGATCACACCGACCGCCAAATCGACCACGTTGCCCTTCATTGCGAAATCGCGAAACTCTTTAACGACGCTCACTTCAAATCCTCCGCTTAGAACAGGTTGTAATTGATGTTCAAGACCATCATATGGATCTGTTGGGTGCGATCGACGACCTGCGGTTGGATACGAACTTTATAGTCGTAACCGAACGAGGCCCAGCTGGTGATGTTCGAGCTGATTTTCGCGAAACCTTCGATGTTGGTCAGGCGAACCGCTTCGCGATCGTCGCCCGAGCGCTTGTCGTTGATGAACGGGGTAAGGGTTTCGACGCCGGCCTCGTACGACGTCTTTTCGTCGAACTTGCCTTTCAAAGAGGCGCCGAGCTCAAGACCGCCTTGGCTCACGTCGGTGAGTTCCACCACCAAAACGTTTCCGGTGGCGGCGTCCGTGCCCGAAATCGCGCGCTGACCGTCGGCCGCGACTTGCAGGGCTCCGAAACCCGCGCGGAGTTCCAATTTCATTTTTTCCTCTTGAACGGCTTTCCAGAAGAAGCCGACCGACTCTTTGGTGTTCAAAGGTTTAAAGCTTTCCGTCAGCTCCAACGTGCTGCCGGTGAAGGTCGAACCGTCCGCGAACTGATAAGTCACGTCCGAGGCGCGGACGTCCTCGCCTTTGAACATGGGCGCCGAAACTTCGCCTTTGGCGTACGGACCGACCGAGGGCAGGCTCTTCATCGAATACAAATAAATGGTTTCGAGCTTGGCCTCGTCGGTCGATTTCACGAAGCGGGGCACGCTGGGCGTGCGGGTGGTCGCGCCCAAAACCGTATAACTGTTACGCCATTCGCCCTGTTCGGTGAAATGCGTGAAGCTGCCTTTCAGATTCAAACCGTAAGCTTGGCTGGAGCCGTCCGTTTGGCCGACGACGTCGCTGCTCGAGCTGAACGACACGTTGGCGCCAAGGTTCGAAGCTTTCTTCCAACCGAGGGTGCGTTCCTCGGCGGCCGGAGCGGTCTGGGCGCCGGCAAAAGAACTGACGAGAAGAATAAGTGAGAGGGCGATGGATCGCATGGGGGGAACTCCTTTAGCTTTGAGAAAATCTGGTTAGGGGCTATTGCATGGAGTGTCAAGGCGCGACAAGGTGCGCGCTCGGTCATAGAACCGCATGAATGTCCGTCGTCATAGAAACCAACGAACTCAGTCGCGTGTACAAAACCTATCGCCGGGGCGAAGGCGGATGGAACGCGCTCAAAGGCTTTTTCAATAGGCAGACCGAACTGAAAGAGGCCTTAAAGCCCACCACCATTCGCATCGAGAGCGGGCAAATCGTGGGTTTGGTGGGCGCCAACGGCGCCGGCAAAACGACGCTCTTGAAAATTCTTTCCGGCTTGATTTACCCGACGGGCGGAGAGGTCTCGGTCCTTGGCTTCAAACCTTTCGAACGTAAAGCGGAGTTCTTGAGGCAGATTTCGATTCTGCTCGGGCAAAAGGCACAGCTTTGGTGGGACCTGCCCGCGGCCGAGAGTTTCAGACTGCTCGCCAATATCTACGACGTCGACCTGAAGGCCGCCCGTAAAGATTGGCTCATTCTGGCCGAGCGGTTGGGATGCCACGATCAACTGTACGTGCAACTGCGCCGCCTGTCCTTGGGCGAGCGCATGAAGATGGAGATCATCGGAAGCCTGCTGCATAAGCCGAAGATTTTATTCCTGGACGAGCCGACGATCGGACTCGACGTGCTCGCGCAGAAAACGATCCGGACGTTCCTGACCGAATACGTGCGCGAGTTCCAGCCGACGATCATTCTGACCAGCCACTACATGGACGACATCTCGAGCCTGGCGGATCGTCTGATGCTGATCAGCCAGGGGTCGATCGTCTACGACGGCACGATGCAAGGCTTCGTCAGCCACGCCGAGAAGAATTTGAATCTGGACGTCAAGAGCGAGGAAACCAACTTTGAAGAGGTCATTCATAAGTTTTTTGAGAAGGAATCTCGCGGCCGCAAGGCTCGCCGTCCTGTCTCAACTTGAATACCGGGTGAACTTCGTGATCGACGCGTTGGTGCAGCCGTCGCTCACGTCGGTCTTCGAAGTCACTCTGTGGATGGCGATCCTGCACGGGATCGGCGGCGGGAGCTTGGGCGGGTTTCCGCGCGAGTCTTACCTGGCGTATTCGCTTTGGGCGGTGTTCGTGGGCCGCACGACCTCGAACTGGATGTACGAATTCCAAATGCTGCACCGAGTTCACCCGGCCCGTCTCGATCTCGTCCAGCATTTGGAAT
>DAISHW010000095.1:0-9039 GCA_036822295.1 Bdellovibrionales bacterium
TCTATGTCGGCGTCAAATAGAATCGTCGGGAACTCTTACGGTGATTCCGTCTTGCGGGGGCAATTGACAGGCCAAGCGCTCGTCGTCGCGGAACCCGCGCATGTCGGCGATGTCTTGCTCGAGTTCGTTACGGGGCGGTAACGCCGCGCGGGAATGAACGACGATCACCCGGCAGGTGGTGCAACTGCCCATGCCGCCGCACGAGTGTCCGATATCGATCCCGTTCTTCAAAGCGAGTTCGAGGATGGACTCCTCACCCTTGATTTCACAGGATTTTTCGAGCGGCAGGAAATGTATGGATTCGCGGGTCATCTCTTGCTGGCAGCTTAAAATCCGGGCTATGATTTTGTCATGAAATTTGTCGCTTTCGATTTAGAGACCACGGGTTTTTTGCCGGGAGTGGACCGCATCGTCGAAGTCGGAGCCGTGCGCTTCGTCGACGGTGAAGTCGACGCGGTTTTTTCGACGCTGGTGAATCCGGAGCGTGCGATTCCGGCCGGCGCGAGCGCCGTCAACGGCATTACCGACGACATGGTTTTGGGTAAACCCAAGATCGAGGAACTGCTCGGGCCCCTGACGGAATTTTGCGGCGACGACGTGATGGTCGCTCACAACGCTCCTTTCGATTTTCAGTTCTTGGTTTCGGAATATAAACGCTTCGAAACGCCGGCGCCGCGCGGACTCGTGCTGTGCACGTTCTTGATGGCGAAGAAAATTTATCCGGGTCTGGCCAACTATAAATTGGGGACGCTGGTTCAGCATTTGAACATCGACAGCAAAGGTTTTCACCGGGCCGAGGCCGATGCGACTTACGCCGCGCAGTTGTACTTGAAAATGATCGAACGCATGACCGGTTCGGTCAGCGCCTGGCCGCCGCTCGAAAATTTGGTGGCCATGACGGGAAAAGCCGAATGCCGTTTCCCCGTCATTGAACCGCAGCCCAAGCAGCTCGATCTTTTGGACTTACTCTGATACCGAAATCTCGGCGCTGCCGTCGAAGGACCACATGCCCGAAGCATGCTCGCCGCCGCTGGCTTTCAGCGTGAGTGGGGCGTGAAGCGCGATCCGTCCAACGGACCGATGGATTTGTATTTTGGTTAGGGTAAACCCGTGCACTCGCCCCACATCTCCTTGCCGATGGGAACGGCGGGATTGATCAGTTTGGCGCGGCCGCTCGGTTGCGCGGCGAAATAAATAATCATCTCGAGCTCTTCGTTGGGAACGCCTTTACCGAGCCAAACGTGGGCGTACTCGCCAGGACCTTTGGTTTCGGGTGTGACGGGCGTTTTGTGTGAGCCACCGTACTGCGTGATCTGGGCGCTCGCGGCGGGAGTGCCGTCTTCGTAGATCATCAACTCGACCGTGGCGAATTGTATGGTGAAGGTCGTGAATGTGCAGCGGGCGCGTAGCCCCTCGCGCTGTTCGGCGTGGGCGAACGCGAAAAATAAAAGCCAACTCAACATATGATTCCCCCCGTCAGCCGCGGGCGCGATGCGCGACCGGAAAGCGGCGGCCCCGCCCGAAGGCATGATCACTGACTTTCAAGATCGGCGGCGCCTGCCACCGTTTAAATTCGCTCTTCATCATCAGATCCAGCACGCGGCGCTCGACTTCCGTTTTCGGAGGATCGAAACCCACCACCAGGCGTTTCACGATCTCGTCGAGTTGATCATACGGCGGCAGCGAGTCCTGGTCTTTCTGATTCTCACGCAACTCCGCCGATGGCGGGCGCTCTATGACCTCGCGCGGAATCAGCTCGGTTTCGGAATTGTAATGCTCGCAGAGTGTGAACACCTCGGACTTGAGCAAATCGCCGATCGGCATAAGTCCGCCGATCATATCGTTGTAAATCGTGGAGTAACCGACCGCGAACTCCGATTTGTTCGAAGTGCCGAGCAGCATGCTGCCCTCGCGATTGCTGAGCGCCATCAGCATCAGACCGCGAATACGCGCCTGCATGTTCTCGTTCATCAAATCGAAATCTTTTTTGCCGAAGGCTTTTTCGAAAACCGAAAGTGCATGTTCGTAAGTCGAAGTGATCGGCAGATCCACGGTGCGGAAACCCAAACGATTGGCGAGCTCGCGGGCCCATTTGGCGCTGTTCGGCGAAGAGAACGGGCCCGGCAGAATCACACCCGTCACGTTCGCGGGACCCAGCGCATCTACGGCTAGACAGGCGACGAGCGCCGAATCGATGCCGCCGCTCAATCCCAAATGCACTTTGGTGAACCCGGTCTTCCGCAAGAAATCGCGCAAGCCCAGCACGAGCGCCGAGCGGGTGATCTCGGCGGGCTTCTCGGGCAGCGGGCGAACGCCGTCCTCGAGCGTTTCGAGATCGATGACATTCAAATCTTCCTGAAAGCGCACGCTTTGCGCGACGATCTTGCCTTTTCTGTCGACCGCGAACGAGCCGCCGTCGAAGATCAATTCGTCTTGGCCGCCCACCATGTTGACGTAAACCATTGGCGCCTTGAAGAGGGCGGCCGTGTTTTTCACCACCGCGCGGCGATTGCCGAGTTTGGTTTGCGTGAAGGGCGAAGCGCTCAAATTCAGAACCAGATCGGCTTTGCGGGGCTTGACGTCTTCGAGCGGATTGCGGCCGTATTTGGAAAACACCGGTCCTTTGCTGGGCCAGGCCCAAATGTCCTCGCAAATCGTGACGACGATGCGCTTGCCTTTCCAGCGCAGCACGTTTTTGGCGACTTGGCCGGGTTCGATGTGACGGCTCTCATCGAATACGTCGTACGTGGGCAGCAGTTGCTTCGCGAACACCTTGGGCTTCGCGCCTTTCTCCAGAAAGACGGCCGCGTTCCAAAACCCTTTTCCTTTTTTACTCGGGTTGCGCACGATCGCTCCGACCAGAATGGCGACGCCTTTGGGGAGAAACTTGTGGATTTCCTTTAAAGCTTTTTCTTGGGCGGCGACGACGCTCGGCCGTTCCAATAAATCGACCGGGTGATAGCCGAACAGCGCGGCCTCGGGAAACACGACCAGGTCGCAGCGGCGCTCAAGCGCGCGCCGTGCGTACTCCAGAATTTTTTTTTGATTTCCTTCGAAATCGCCCAACAGCGAATTGATCTGAGCGAGAGCGATGCGCATGGGACAAGGCCGTTTCGTTAATGGTTCGTCGCGAGCGGTTTACGTCCGGTGTACCCGTCCTCGTAACTATGCCAGTAAAGGATATCCGTCTCGGGGTGCTTCCAACAATAATAGCCGTCTCCGCAATTAAAGTCGACCACCCAAAGGCCGCGTGGATCCGCGCCGAGTTTGCGAATCTTGTCGTTCCAAGTTTGGATCAACTCATTCACCTGCTTCTCGAGAGCGCAGATCGTTTCGGTCTGATTCAGTTGTAAGGTCTCTAACCGTGCGATCAGTAATTCAACTTTGGCGCTGAACTCATGGGTGATCCGACGGACCACCGGCAGTATCATTCTCGCCTCTTCTAAGCTAAATACCCCGCGGCGGTTGATCGTGATCATGCCACGATCATCCATCGCCCCCCCTGTCTACCCCAGGAACTAGCTTCCCCTTAACACGCAAAGAGGTATCTACCAGTTGCCAGGCGCTGTCTAGAGCAGACGCGCGTGTAAAAAAATTTCTTCTGGAGTATTGGCGCGGTGAATCAGTTGTCCATCGACTTGCCGATTTGCAAAGCTTGGCCGCCCAGGAAAAGAATGAGCGCGAGGATGATCGCCGCGATGATCAAGTAGCGCAAGAAATCAGGAACGGTCAGTGAGCTATCGACGGCGTCTTGGTCTTTCGCTTTGATGTTCATGCCGTTCAGACGGATGCGCGGACCTTTGCCGGTGCGATCGGTCGTGGTATTGGCGACGCCCGCGACTTTGCGACGCTGCACGCCTTCGCGTTCATCGCGCAGCGCCGAGCCCGTATCGATGCGGTAGCGAACTTGAGTTCCGGGGCGACGACTCCCGCCGCCGTAACCGCCGTAGTCCGAGACTTGCGTGCCGCCCGGGTTGGTTTGTTCGCCTTTCGGCGTCACTTTGAATCTTTGTCCCGATCCTAAACCGCCGCCGCGGCTCGAGCTTGCGCCAAACGCCCGGCCACTGGAGTAGTGGCTCGCGCCACCCGTGTAACCGCTGCCTTCGCGAGTGCCGCCGCCGTCACCGGCGCCGCCGGATTTTCCATCGTCGTTCGAGCGGCCGGAGCTCGCGCTGCCGCCGCCACTTCCCCCGCGCCCGGCAAGGAGCGGGCGGCCGTTGGCGAAGGAATAGGGTTCGAAGAACGCGTTGCAAATCCCGCTGTCGCCGCCGGTTCCCGAAATGGTCGGGAGTTCGCCGGTCTCGAGCAGGCAAGCGAGATAATTGCCGAAGTAGTTGTTCGCCCAGGATTTGAAAGCCGAGTTGAGTTGATAGATTCCGCCCAAGATCAGTGACACCGTCACGACCAATATAAGGACGTACTCGACGACCGCTTGTCCGCTCTGCGAGCCAAGCGCGCGTGCCGGTGATGTCATGTCTCGATTTGAGATGCCCACGAATCCTTATCGGCAGGTCCAGGCGGAACATGACGTATTATTTTGAGACGGATACATATCGATTGTTTATGGCCGACCTTGGTCCTGCTAGGCTCGTAGTTATCCGTCCGTATTCTCTCTCATTTCCACGCCACAGACCTTATGTCGGTCTCAGTAAACACCGATATAAACCATAGGGGGATTACAATGAAAAAAGCGACAACTATGCTGAAGAACTTGTGGAAAGACGAATCCGGACAGGGTGCCACCGAGTACATTCTTTTGCTCGTCGTGGTCGTGGCTCTGGCGCTCATGTTCCGCGGTCGCATCACGGAAGCGTTGAGTGGAAAGTTATCAGAACTCACCGGAGCCATTGGCGAATTCACGACGAATCCCGGCCAGTAGTTCCCTCTAAGAACGGGGGATTTGAAACATGACCACGGAACTAGTGCTCTTATTGGGCATTTACGCGTTCCTGCTCTTGGGAGCTTTTCTCGGCGATTTAGGGCCGATCGAAACTTTCAAGAAATCGGCTCCGCGCCTGGGCGCGCGCATCGAGCGGAACATTTCCGTGGGTGACGGCTTTCGCTCTTCGAAAGACGGCTCCCCTTTGAACTGGGTCAAACCGGATATCAAGGAGCAATGACGGTGGCGATGATCGCGATCGCGACGATGACATTGGTGGCGGGTATGGTGGATGACTTGCGCTCACGCAAAGTCCACAACGCCCTTGTGTTGTCTTTGTTCGCGATGGTGACGGCCGCGAATTTCTACTTCCGCGGTTTTGACGGCTTGATGACCGGCGGCATGGCTATGATTTTGGCGTTGATCATCACCATTCCCTTGTTCGCGCTGCGAATTCTGGGCGGCGGGGACGTAAAGCTCTTTGGCGTTTTCGCGCTCGCGGTCGATCCGACCAGCATGTTCTGGACGCTCGTGTACTCGATCATCTGGGGCGCGGCGTTCGGTCTGACCCGCGCGGCCTTACAAAATCAATTGTCGATTCTGGTGCGCAACACGGTTCGCGCCGCCAGCCGCCAAAAACTGCAAACGCAAGAGATCCATAAAATTCCGTACACGTTCGCGTTGCTGCTCGGATGGTTTACCCAGCTGACCTTGATGCGTGCCGGGGGATTTTTATGAAAACTCCGAACTTACGCGCCCAGGGCGGCCAGATGATCACCGAAGCGATCTTGATCATGGTGATGACTTTGGGTTTCACCATGCTAGTGGCCAATTTCTTCAAAAGTGAAGAGATGTTCCGCAAGCTTCTGACCGGTCCATGGGCGAGCCTTTCGGGCATGCTTCAGAATGGCGTTTGGGCGCCCGCCGGCACCGGCGCCGCCGCTCACCCCAACAGTCACGGTCGCCACATCGCGATCGAAGGGGAGCTGGCGCGATGATTCGCAATGAACGCGGCTTGATCACGGTGGACTTCATTTTCGCGATGGTGCTCATCCTGGGCTTCGCTTCCTTGATGTTCGTTTTGACGTTCACGCTTTCGATGGCTTCGGTCACGCAGTACATCACCTTCGCGGCGGCCCGCAATTACGAGACCGCGCACATCAACCGCGCCACGCAAGAGGCGCGCGCGAGCCTGAAATACAAAGAGCTTGTCAACAATCCCGTATTCAAGCCGCTGTACAACAACGGTTGGTTCAAGGTCGATGCCGAGCCGAACGTCGGCGATCACACCAAAATCATCCCCGGCTTCGATGCGGGCAGCGATGGCGTGAACAAGTTCTGGGGCGTCGGCACGAACTTCACGGCGGCGGTTTTGGCCTTCAACATCCCGTTCTTCGGTTCCACCGTCGGCGACGGTGACGGCAGCGGTTCGCAGTTCAAAGCCTACATGGGATCTTACATCGGCCGCGAACCCACGACTGAAGAGTGCCTGGAGTTCACGGCCGCGCGCTGGAACGCGATTCGTAACTTAAGCGTGCAGGGTGGCGCGAGCTATTCGACGGGCACGAGCTCGTCAGGCTATTTTCCGCAAGCGGATGACGGGTGTTAGAATGAAGACGAAACTTCTTTCTCCCATCCGGAATCAAAAGGGTCTCGCGATGATCGAGACCGTTCCCCTGATCGTCATTTTCGTGGTGTTGGTGAGTTTTGGTCTGGGCTTCTTCGGCATCGTGCACACCGCGGTGCTGAACTCGATCGGCGCGCGCACCTATGCGTACGAGACGTTTCGCAATCGCGCCAATCTCTCTTACTTCCGTGAAAACGGATCCGGTGTCGATACGCCGCGCACTTACCACAAGAAACAATGGCGCTTTCACGCCGTACAGAACGAAAACGATCGCCGCACCCGGTTCGTGCCCACGACGCGCCCGATCTCGTTCGGTCGTTCGGTGGCGAGCGGGGACAACAACGTCGACGTGCACAACCAACAGATCTTTCAGATTCAACCGCGCAACGAGAGAATCGCGGTCAATCCGGCGTGGATCATGGTGGGCTACGGAATTTGCTTAACGGCCGCGTGCGGGAATTAAAGGGGAGCAGCTTTGTGAATCACAACGAAACCAGAACATTATGGATCAGCGTCGGCGCCGCCTTGTTCGCCGTGTTCTTGCTTTACAGCTACACGCAGGAAAAGAGCGCGGCTTTGCAAAAGAAGTTCGGCGCCAAACAGCGCGTGGTGATCGCCGCGGCGGATATCGCTGAAATGGAAACGGTCGACGAGACCAAGATGCAAATCGAAGAGCGCCCGGTCGACTTTATCGAACCGTCGGCCTTCTCGAACCCCGAAGACGCGGTCGGCATGATCACGCTCGCGCCGATTAAAAAAGGCGAGCAGATCCTGCAGAGCAAAGTCATTAAACCGGGTCCGGTGACGGGCCTGTCGCTGCAGGTTTCGCCGAGCAAGCGCGCGGTCGCGCTTCCCGTGACGGAAACCAACGCCGCCGCCAAGCTGTTCAAGCCGGGGGACCGCATCGACATCGTCGCGGCGATGGACGTCGGTAAAGGCATCGCGCAGCACCGCGAGGTCAAGACGCTCATGCAAGACGTGGTCGTGCTTTCAACGGGCTTGATCGTGATGAACGAACTTCCGGCTTTGCTCGAACGCCAAGGCAAAGACGAATACGTGCGCTCACTGCGCAGCGATCTGGGCTTCTCGACCATCACGGTCGAGGCGTCGCCCGAAGAGGCGCAAGATTTGATTTATATTCTTTCGACTTCGCCGGGCTCGCTGTTCATGACCCTGCGCCACCCGTCGGATCACACCAAGAAGCGCATGCCGGAAGCGACGATCGAAAGTTTATTGGGCAAGGTTTCGCAAGAGATGATGAATCTGCAGCAACGGGCCCCGGCCGCGGCTCCGCCGCCGCCCCCGGTTCCGATTCCCGCTCCGAAGCCGAAGAAGAAAAGTCCGTTCGTCCCTTTGTAAGGATAGGTGGTTATGGTTCGCTGGCTTGAAAATTTGAGACTGATTCCGCTGGTGGCGATGATCGCCGCCGGGCCGGCCTTCGGGCAAGAAGCCACCGACACCGCGAAGAAAGATTTCTTGAATCTTTCCGTGGGCGTCTATCACGATCAGAAACTCGACGACGACATGCCGGCCAACATCGAACTCGACGGCACGTTCCGCAAGCTCACCCGTGTCCAATGGAACGCGGACACGAAGACCCTGCGTTTCATCCCCAGCACGCAAGGCGTGGGCACTCTGACGATCAAGAATCCCAAGACCGGCGCGGTTTTGAGCGAGTATACTATCGACGTGCGCAAGACCGACCTGCAAAAGGTCGCGCGTGAGATGCAAACGTTGCTCGAGGGTATCGAAGGTATTTCGGTCAAGATCATGAACAACAAGGTCGTGGTCGACGGCCAGATCCTGCTGCCGTCGGACATGAAGCGCATCCACTCGGTGGTGAAGCAGTACGGCGCCCAGGCGACTTCGCTGGTCACTTTGAGCCCGGCCGCGCAGAACAAGATCGCGCAGTTCATCGAGCGTAAGATCGGCAACCCCGAGATCCGGGTGAACGCCGTGAACGGCAAGTTCATCCTCGAAGGCTTCGCCAACTCGCGTGAAGAGAAAGACAAGGCCGAAATCGTCGCCAAGATGTACGTGCCCGACGTCGTCGTCGACGAAGCCGTGGCGGATAAAAAGGTTCTGGAGCGCAAGGTGGACGTGGTGATCAATTTGATCGCCGTTCGCCCGCCGCCGGAAGGCGAACCGTCCAAGATCGTGCAAATGGTCGTTCACTACGTCGAGCTGCAAAAAGATTACTCGAAGTCGTTCCGCTTCCAATGGTTGCCGGATATCGGGGACGGCTCGTCCTTGGACTTCCAAACGGGCGGTCGCTCGCCGGGCGGCTTGGCCGCGACGATCACCGGTACGATCTCGAATCTTTTGCCGAAGCTCAACTGGGCGAAGCAACACGGCTTCGCGCGCGTCTTGCAAAGTTCGAGCGTGACGGTCGAAGACGGCAAACAAGGCGTGATCAACTCGATCACCCGCTTGCCTTACCAGGTCGTGAACGGACAAGGCCAGCCCTCGACCAACTTCGAAGAGACGGGCATCCGCACCAACATCACGCCGCAGATCATGGGTCAGCGCTCGG
>DAISHW010000096.1:0-4719 GCA_036822295.1 Bdellovibrionales bacterium
ACATCGTCACCGTTGAGGGCCTGACCAAGACTCAAAACGGCGAAAAGCTTTTAAACAATGTCAGCTTCACCGTTCAGCGCGGCGACAAGATCGTCTTGCTCGGCCGCAACGATTTGGCCAAAACCGCGTTGCTCGATATTTTATCGGGAGAGGTCGAACCCGACAGCGGCACGGTCACTTGGGGCATCACGACGACGCATTCGTATTTCCCGACCGACAACTCGAAGTACTTCGACGTCGAAATGCCGACGCTCGTCGATTGGCTGCGCCAATACTCCGAAGATAAAGACGAGGCGTTCTTGCGCGGCTTTCTGGGCCGCATGCTCTTCAGCCGCGATGAGGCCCTGAAAAAGCCCAGCGTGCTGAGCGGGGGTGAAAAGGTTCGCTGCATGCTCTCGAAGATGATGCTGTCCGGAGCGAACGTTTTGCTGCTCGACGGTCCGGCCGCGCACTTGGATCTAGAGAGCATCACGGCGGTCAACGAGGGCGTTCAGCGCTTCGACGGCACGGTGGTATTCACTTCGCACGACCATGAATTCATCAGCACGGTCTCAAACCGCATCCTTGAGCTCGGGCCCGATGGCCGCGTCCAGGACGACGACCGCATCGCCTATGACGATTACATCGAGGCCAAAAAACCCGCTGCGCTCGGAGCTCAAACCTGATGCCCGATCGTTTCGATGTTCTGCCCTTAGCCCGGGAACTTGCGCGCGTCGTCGCTGAGCTCGGCTTCGAAACGATGACTCCGATTCAGGAGTTGAGTTTGCCGTTCTTGTTGGACGGCCGCGACCTTGTCGGTCAAGCCAAAACCGGCAGCGGCAAGACCGCCGCTTTCGTGATTCCGATCCTGCAAAAAATCGAAGTGGCGACCCGCGCGCCGCAGGCGCTGATCCTTTGCCCGACCCGCGAACTCTGCGCGCAAGTGGCCCGCGAGACACGGCGCCTGGGCCGACACTTCAAAGGCTTGCAAGTGCTGGTGCTCGCCGGGGGTGAACCCGCCAAGCCGCAGGTCGCGGCGCTGGAAAAAGGCGCGCATGTTCTGGTCGGCACTCCGGGCCGCGTGCTGGATCTGCTCACTCGGGACGCGGTCGAAACGGACACGCTGCGCACTTTGGTGCTCGACGAAGCCGACCGCATGCTCGACATGGGGTTCGAGGAAGAGATGACGCAAATCCTCGGCAAGATGCCGCGGCGGCGCCAGACCGTTTTCTTCTCGGCGACCTACCCCCCCGTGATTAAAAGCTGGAGCCGCAAGTACCAGCATGAGCCGGTCAACGTGAAAATCGACGAGGCCGCGCCGGATATTCGCCATCTGGTTTTCCCGGCCGAGAAAGAAGAGAAAACGGGACTGCTCGCCAAGATCGTTCGCCAGCGCTCGGCATTGGTGTTCTGCAATCAAAAAGCGACGATCGCGGAACTGCGCGCCAGACTTGAGCGCGAAGGCGTCGAAACCGGCGAACTGCACGGCGATTTGGAGCAACGCGATCGCAATCGCGTCCTGGCGATGTTCCGCGGAGGCTCATGCCCCGTGCTTTTAGCGACCGACGTGGCCGCGCGCGGACTCGACATCCAGGGTCTGGAGCTGGTCGTGCATTACGATCTGCCGCATGAATCCGCGGCTTACGTTCATCGCAGCGGCCGCACGGGGCGCGCCGGAGAAAAAGGCACGAGCGTCGTGCTGGGCACTCAGGTCGAACGCGCGCGCTTACGCGAATTCGCGGGCGAACTCGGCTTTAAAATCGAAAAAGGCGAATTGGCGGAGTTCCGCGCGAAAACGGACAAGCCCGCGGGCGCGGCCATGCAAACGCTTTACATTTCCGGAGGCCGCAAGGACAAAGTTCGCCCCGGCGACATCTTGGGAGCGCTCACCGGACGGGGCGCCCTGACGGCCTTGCAGGTCGGCAAGATCGAGATCCACGACGGCTTCTCGTTCGTGGCGGTGGCGCGTGACGTGGCGGCGGCGGCCGTTCAGCGCTTGAAAACCGGCGGCATCAAAGGCCGCAAATTTCTGGTCCGCATCGAGGGCTGATGCTAGGCTCATCGCCATGAGCGCGCCTTTAATCAACGTCCATAAAATCGCCAAATCCTTCTCGGGCCGCAAGCTGTTTCATGACGTCAGCTTCGGCGTGGCGGGCGGCGAACGCGTGGGACTGGTGGGCCCCAACGGCGCCGGCAAGTCGACGTTGTTGAAAATCCTGGCCGGAATGACCGAAGCCGATGACGGCACCGTTTCGCGCCGCCGCGGGCTTCGGCTCGGCTATTTGGCGCAAACGCCCGAATTCCAAGAGGGCGCGACCGTCATGAGCGCGGTCTTGGAGAAAGCCGACGATCCCAACGAAGCCTTCACGAAAGCGCTGCAAGTGATGGCGCACCTGAGTTTAAATGAACTCGGCGACGACACTTTGGTGAGTTCGCTCTCGGGCGGATGGAAGAAGCGCCTGGCGCTGGCGCGCGAACTGGTGACCGATCCGGAGCTGCTCTTGCTCGATGAGCCGACCAACCATTTGGATATCACCAGCATTTTGTGGCTCGAGGAATATTTGCGCGGCTCCGGCCTGGCTTATCTGATGATCACCCACGATCGCCTGTTTTTGGCGCGCACGGTGGACCGCATTCTGGATTTGGATCCCCGCAATCCGAAGCTGCTTTTGGACGTGCGCGGCAGCTACGCCGATTATTTGGAAGCCAAGGAACTCGAACTCGCCGGATCGCGCCGACACGAATCCGTCGAGAAAAACAAACTGCGCCGCGAGAAAGAATGGCTCGCGCGCGGCGCGATCGCGCGCCAAACTAAACAGACCGCGCGTAAAGACGCGGCGGCCAAGCTTGCGGGCGACGTTCAAGAGCTGCGCGAACGCAACGCCTTGCGCTCGGTGAGCATCGATTTCGGAGAGAGCGAGCATTCCCCCAACAAGCTCATTGAAGCCACCGGCGTGGGCATGCGCTATGGCGTGCGCGAGCTGTTCCGCCACGTGGACCTGCTGATCACGCCCAAGACCCGCCTGGCGCTGCTTGGCGACAACGGCAGCGGCAAATCGACATTGATCCGGATTCTGATCGATCAAGAAAAAGCCACGGACGGTCTGGTGAAGCACGCCGATGCTCTCAAGATCTCTTACTTCGAGCAAGCCCGCGACACCCTGAATCCCGAGTTGAGCGTGTTGAAAAATCTGTGCCCCGAAGGCGACTACGTATTTTGCCAAGGTCAGCACATGCACGTGCGCAGTTATCTGGATCGTTTTTTATTCCAGGGCATCAAGGCGGAGTTGCCCGTGCGCAAACTTTCGGGCGGGGAACAGGCGCGCTTAAGGTTGGCGCAGCTGATGCTCGCCTCTTCGCAAGTCTTGGTGCTGGATGAGCCGACCAACGATCTGGACGCCGACACTTTGCAGATCCTTGAGGATTCACTGCGTGATTTCAAGGGCGCGGTGATCTTGGTGACTCACGACCGCTATTTCATGGACGCCGTCGCCAATCAGATCCTGGCCTTCCCGCCGACCCCTAAGCATCCGCCGGTGCTCGAGAAGTTCGCGAGCTATTTCCAGTGGGAGAGCTGGTACGAGAACGAGAAGCGCGGGCCGACCAAACCGGCCACGGCCTTCCCCGCCGCGCCGGCGGCCGGCAAGAAAGCCAAACTTTCGTTCAAGGATAAATTCGAACTCGAGAATATGGAAAAAACCATTCTCGATCTGGAAGCGCAGATGGCCCAGCTTCAAGAAGCCTCGCAGAGCGCGGAAGTCTTAAGCGATCATATGAGGCTCAGCGAAGTGTTGGCGAAGATCGCGGCGCTGCAGTCGCGACTCGACTCGAAATACCACCGCTGGGCGGAACTCGAAAAAATGCAAGGCGGTGGCGCGTGAACGTCGCCGAGTACCGGCGCCGGCGCGAAGCCCTTAAGCTCCGTGAACCGCCGGTGCGCGTGCGCTGCATCACCTGCCTGCAACCTGAGTGGAGTTGTTTCTGCGCGTGGCTCAGGCCATTCACGCCCCCTCTGGAATTCGTGATCCTGACCCACCCGATCGAAGTCAAACGCCGCCGCATCGTCACCGGCCGCATGTCGCATTTGAGTCTAAGCAATTCGATTTTGATGATGGGCCATGACTTCACCGGCCGTGCGGATCTGGACCGGGTCCTGGACGATCCGGCGCGCCACTGCGTGATGCTCTACCCCGGCCGCTCATCGGTGAACCTGACGCCGCTGAGTTTGCAAGAGCGCCGCGCGCGCTTCACGCCCGGCAAAAGGCCCACCGTCGTGGTGATCGACGGTACCTGGTCGACGGCCCGCAAGATGGTGCATTTAAGCCGGAACTTGAAACGCTTGCCGCGCGTCTGCTTCACGCCTTCGGCGCCGAGCGCGTTCCGCGTGCGTCAGCAGCCGCGACCCGAGTGCGTGTCGACCATCGAGGCCATTCATCAAACCCTGGAGTTGTTCAAAGCAGACGGCTCGGCTCGCGAGCATGACTCGCTACTTGAAGTTTTCGAGCGCATGGTGAATCGGCAAATCGATTTGGCCCATGGCGGAACCCCCAGCCGTCGGCGCCCGCAGGTTTTGCCAGAGCGGCCCTTGGCACCCTTGCAGCCGTAAAAAGCGGAACATGCGATGATCGAAGTTCTCGCCCAAAGGCGGAATCACCCAACGCGGGAAATCCGAGCGGATCGCGCGCAAGGAATCCAAAATCTGTTCGCGCAAACGCCGGCGCTCGAACGCGTTGGGCGAAT
>DAISHW010000096.1:4729-8995 GCA_036822295.1 Bdellovibrionales bacterium
CCAGCACGTCCTCATCGTCGGTCCATGCCATGACGATCGCGGCATAGGGATCCAGGTCGATGATGAAATCCATCGAACGCTTCACTTGCTCCATGCTCTCGCCCGGCGTGCCTAAAATAAACGTGTGACAGTCTTTAAGGCCCGCGGCTTTCGACAGCCGGTTGATATTGCGGATGTCCTTGGTCGTAAAACCTTTGCGCAAACCCTTTAAAACCTCGTCGCAGCCCGAGTCGGAGCCGATCTCCATCCCCTGGCAGCGGGCGCGGGCCATCAAATCCGCCAGCTCCGGATCGAAGCCGAGCGGATTCACATAGCAGGTCCAGGGCGTGTCGAACCCACGGGCGATCATCTCTTTGCAGACGTCTTTGGCGTGCTGGCGCGGCAGATTGAAGACCGAATCGACGATAAAGAAGTGATTGATTTCGGGATTCGCCTCGAGACTGCGGAACAAATCGTCGACGACGTTCGCCGGCGTCCGGGTGCGGTAGTTACGGCCCTCGATTTTAGGGTACGTGCAGTACGAGCATTTCAGAACGCAGCCGCGTTTGGTCTGCACGTTTTCGATGCCGACTTTGCGATAGTAATTCTTGTCCACCAGGTGGCGCGGCAACGGCGGACGTTTGTTCAAATCCAAGAAGGCCGCGCGCACGGAATTGGCGCGCGGCTGACCTTCCCGGAAATAAAACAGCCCGGGCACGCGCGCGAAATCCGGCTCGGGCTTTTCCAATTCCGCGAGCAGCATGGGGAAGCTCTCCTCGCCCTCGCCCGCGATGCCGAAATCGGGTTTTAAATGCGCCATCAGTTTTTCAGGGATGACGCTGAAGCCGCCGCCGCCCAAAACGATCTTGGCGTCAGGCGCGTCCGCGCGAATCGTTTCGATCAAAGATTTATAGTAGGCGACGTTATGTTGCGTGCCGCTGTAGTCGCTGTTGTAGAGGTTGCGCAAACCCATCGCCACGAGATCGGGCGTGAAACCCGCGATCTTCTGCCGCAAGCTGATCAAGGGCGCGCGCGAAAAGCACATGTCCCAAAGCTCGCGGGCATGAGGCGCGGGCGTCGCCGCCATGACGTGCAATATACCCAACGGCACGACGGGATCGGGAAGCTGTTCCCGATTGGCCGATAAAAACGCGATCTTCATCCCCCTAAACAAGCACATTATTGACGCGCGGGCGAGGGTTACGCACACTATTTAGCTGTTATGTCAGCGATGATGTCTTGGTTTTGTTTGGCCCTGTTCAGTCTTGCGTTCGGCGATCCGCCCGCCAGTCCGAATTGCACGCATGACGCGACCACGTTTCGCTGCGTAAAGTTCATCAAGAACTACGACGCCGACACGATCACGGTCAAAATCCCCGGCGTCCACCCCCTGATCGGCGAGAAAATATCCGTCCGCGTCTCGGGCATCG
Source organism: Bdellovibrionales bacterium (assembly GCA_036822295.1). Lineage (GTDB taxonomy): Bacteria > Bdellovibrionota > Bdellovibrionia > Bdellovibrionales > UBA1609 > JALHOQ01. The sequence continues at coordinate 6,139 of DAISHW010000096.1, forward strand.
ATACGGCCGAAGTGCGCGGCCAAGCGCCTTGCGAAAAAGATTCGGCGCGTAACGCGCGCCAACTGGTCGAAAACCTATTGAAGCGCGCCAAGAACATCGAACTCCGCCATGTCGATCGCGACAAGTACTTCCGCATCCTGGCCGACGTTTATTTTGACGGCCGCTCGTTGAGCGAAGTCTTGGTGCAAAATCGCCTTGCCGTCGCCTATGACGGAGGCACGAAAGCAAGAACGGATTGGTGTCAGATGGGCCGCCCGCGCCAGCCCGCCGCCCAGTGACGAAACGTTTAGAAGCCGAAGAGCAGGGCGAAGTAGTAAGTCTCCGAGGAATAGCGAAGCGCGCGATCGCCCAGGGTTTCCATTTTTTTGGTTTGGTACCGCGACTGTCGCGCGGGGAGCTTTACGCCGAAGGCGTCCGAGAACATGATCTCCATGCCGCCTTCGCCGTAGTAACCCGAACCCATCACGACGTCTTTGGTTTTCGGATCGGGACCTTGCGCGCCGATCTCGGCGTTCTTCGAGGTGTACGTGATCTGTTGGTAACCGCCGAGCCCGCCGCCTTCGATGTACGGGCGAAACCAATAGTGATCGATCAGTTTCATTTTCAAACCCAAGCTCAAGTCCGTGACGACGGATTTGAATTTCACGTCGGTCGCCGCGTACGAATGGCTCGAAGAGAGGTTGGCGTACGCGTAGTTCGCCACGCCTTCGGCCGTCATGTGGCTCAAACCCAACGTCAGATAAAGATGCGCGACATTGAAGCCGCGTTCGATGCTGCCGACCAGATACATGCCGCGATCGATTTTGAAATCTTCTTTCGGGTCTTGCACGTTGAAGTCGACGAAGCCCGCGCCGATGCTGCCTTGCAGGCCGAGCGCTTTGCCGCCCGCGCTCGGCAAGCGCGGCAAGCCTTGAATTTGCGCGAACGTGAATTCGGAGGCGAGCAAAATGACGAGGGCGGCGATGATTCTCATGATAAAGATATCGACGTCCCACCGCGCCCGCTCAAGACCAGAGCGCGCGCATCTCGACCTTGGACTTAAAGGGCGCGCGGGCGCCGCGCCTTAAGACCAGGCCGAGACCGGCGGCTTTCGGCACTACTTCTTGAACGAGATCTCGCCCAAGTAATCTTTCTTGCCGACATCCACGCCGTTATGGCGAAGAATCGAATATGCGGTCGTGACGTGGAAATAAAGATTCGGCAGCAGATACTGATTCACATAATCCGCGCCGGCGAGCCATTTGGCTTCCCAACGCGGCGTCGTGATTTTCTTTTGCTCCGCACCCTCAAAATCCTTCGCGGTGATCGAGCTCAAGTAACCGATCACTTCATCGATGCGCTGGTTGAGCTCGGGCAGCGTTTTTTCTTTATCGTCATGCGTGAGCGCGTCTTTGCCGGTCAAACGCGAAACGCCGATTTTGGCCGTATCGGTCGCGATCTGCACTTGGCGGATCAGCGGAAACTGATCCGGAGCCAGGCGCGCATTCAGCAGAACGTCGAAGTCGAACTTCTTGGTCTCGGCCGCGGCGGCGCCTTTGGCCAAAAACGTTTTCAAAGCGCGAAGCATGTTCATGCACTGGGGGACGGTCGATTCGTACATCATGGGGTTTCTCCTTCAACGAGAAGACCCTATCCCCGTGACGGCGGTCGGTCAACGTACGGGCGTTTTTCCGCTGTCTTTCGCGAGCCGACGGCTTTTCACCTGAGTGCCGGACTTCTTCTTGCCCGCCTTCCGGCGTTTGCCAAGACCGGCCGGGCCTTTATTCTGATCGCCGGCGAAAGCCGTGCGCAGATCGTCCCGGGGGATCGAAGCGGGCGAGGTTTTTCTCATATCGGCGCGGGTTTTCTGACCGCTGCGGACGACTTGGGAATGGCTCGGAACCTGTGGCATTTTGGGCCTCCTTCATTGTCTAGTTTGATTGATTGCAAATAGAGCACCAGATAAACTCGGGCCCATGACCAAACCACGCGCTCACCTTATCGCCAACAAGAAATCAGGACGCGGAGCCGGGGCGTCCCTCCCCGACCTGGCCCGACAAATCTGCGCGGCGCACGGAACCGAACTCGTCGAGTACGACACGAGCGAGAACTTCGAGGGTCAGATCGAAAAGGCCGTCGCCGCCGCCAAGAAAGACGGCGGCACCGTGATCGCCGCCGGGGGCGACGGGACCATTCGCAGCGTCGCGCAGAAGGCGCATTCGCAAGACGTGCGTTTCGCCGTCGTGTCGTGCGGAACCTTCAACTTCTTCGCGCGCAACCACCGCATTCCCGAGGACACGGCCGAAGCCCTGGCCCTTGCGATCACCGGCTCGACCCGCCCCGTGCGTTTGGGCGAGATGAACGGCGAAGTTTTTCTGATCAACGCGAGTTTGGGCCTGTACGCGAAAGCCATTCGCGAACGCGAGCGGCACACGAAGCGCTTCGGACGGTTGCGCATCGTCGCGATCCTATCGACCATCGTCAGCATGCTGAGCAAACACCGCCTGCTCACGGTCGATTTGCTGACCGGCAAAGAGACGCGCACGCTTCTGACACCGATGATTTTCATCGGCAACAACGCGCTTCAGTTACGCGACTTGAAAATGGAAGTCGCCCGCTGCATGAAACTCGATCTGCTCGCCGTGGTGCTCATGCGGCCGCTCACCAAATTGGAAGTCTTGCGCGTGATCTTCCGCGGCTTCTTCCGCACCATCGAAAAAGAGGACCGCATCGACAGTTTCTGCGTCGATCACATCGTGATCCACACGCGCAAGCCCAGACAGACCGTGGCGCTCGACGGCGAGATGTTCGAAATGTCTTCGCCGTTGAAGATCCAAGCCCTGCCGCAAACTTTGAATATGGTGCTCCCGCCCCTATG
>DAISHW010000097.1:0-6395 GCA_036822295.1 Bdellovibrionales bacterium
CAAACGGACTACCATTTAGCATTTCTGCAGGCGTTGGATTTATTGCGCTCGGGGGAATTTCAGTTTTAAACGGAGTTGTTCTTCTCAATTGCTTCAATGATTTAAGAGGGGCAGGTGAACGCGGATTCGACCTCATACGTAAAGGAACCCTATTGAGAATTCGGCCTGTACTAATGACCGCCCTCGTTGCAATTTTTGGATTTGTTCCGATGATGATTTCCACGGGAGTAGGCGCTGAGGTTCAACGGCCTCTTGCATCTGTTGTGATCGGTGGACTTTTCTCGTCAACATTTTTGACTCTGGTCGTTCTTCCCGTTCTCTATTTGATTTTTGAGCGCTTTATGGAGCTTCCCAGTGAAAAGGAAGCCGAGATTTCATCGGCTGATTTTGATAGAATCCGCGCCAGTCGCTAGATGGTGGAGTAAACGTGAAAAAGACGGTTTTTGAAATACCGAAAATGGATTGTCCCTCCGAAGAGAACCTAATCCGTATGGCATTGCGAGGATTTAAAGACATTCGCGACCTGCGCTTTGATCTTGGCGCCCGCAAGCTTACGACAATTCATAGCGAAGATCCGGCCTCCCTTCTTAGGGCGCTTGAGCCATTAGGCTTTGGCGCAAGACTTGCCCATTCGACTGAACTTGAGTCACACGACATAGAAAGCATTTCGGATGAGGTTAAAAGGCTTGCGACTGATCCCAGAGAAGCTCAGGTACTGAAACAACTCTTGGCGATTAATTTTACAATGTTCGTTGTCGAAATTGGAATCGGTTGGATCGCAGAATCTACCGGCCTTATTGCAGACGCAATGGATATGTTCGCCGACTCGACAGTCTATGGAGTTAGTCTCTATGCCGTAGGAAGAGCTCTCTCGATTCAGAGACGGTCTGCCCAAATTAGCGGATATATGCAGGCGAGCCTTGCCGCATTTGCAATGTTCGAAGTTATTAGGCGCTTCATTGTAGGCAGTGAGCCGTGGGCACCTTATATGATGGTGGTTTCATTTTTTGCGCTGATTGCAAACGTCACTTGCCTAATCTTGATCTCACGTCATCGAACAGGTGGGATGCACATGAAGGCGAGCTGGATATTTTCGACCAACGACGTGATTGCGAATTTAGGTGTGATCTTGGCGGGTGCTCTTGTCCTCTTTTTCAAATCTCCAATTCCAGATCTTGTTATTGGGGCTATCATCAGCGTGGTCGTTATGCGCGGGGCATTTGCGATTTTAAAGATGACGAGGGCTCAGGTCGTCGAAGTGACCTGACTGCTCATGACTTCAGCAGTAGGGATTTCAAGAGATGCGCGAAATTCGACGTTTGTGGCGATCAGTCACTCTAAGTGACCCCATGTAAGCCCTTCAAGGTAAGTGCCGTGAATTGTCGCCTTCTCTGATCCATCTAGATCCAATGACTAAACTAACGCTGGCCTAGTTCTTGATATAAGATCCCCATGGGCATTCACGGATTGAAGCCTTTTAGATTTTGTCTCCTCCTTTTGCTGGTAGCCACCAGCCTCCACTGCGCGCGCGAATCAAGTAAGAAAGAAGACGGCACACAGAACACTGGCGGAGGCGTCGTATTCAACAGCACCAAAGAGCAAGTCAACGAAGCTCTTGATCTAGCGCTTAAGCTAGCAACTGAACCAGACATGACCAAGAATGTTTTTGTGCAGTTCTGGAAAGACTGGGGTCAAAGCGATAAGAACGAGTTGATTGCAAAGCCTACCCATTTATTTTCGAGAGCTGAAACGGCTGCAAAAGCTGGAAACGAAGTTACTCCCAATGAAAGATTTGAGAGCCCGGCGCTGATGGCGTTGAGCAAGGACAAAATTCTTCGCTCTGACAAAGACTGCGCGCCGTCCTTGACCTCTGAACACACAGATGGCTCGGTCTCCTCGCTCACTATTGATGCTGACGTATGTTTCAGCGTTAGAAATCTTATGCGTCTTCCGCCGTCTTCACTCCTTCGCCAAATCCTAAGTCTTGTTCTGCATGAGGCAGTTCACATGGGCGGTGGAGAAGAACTCGAAGCAGTCACATGGCAATTACTGTTTTCTAAATACTTTGGTGCTCGCTTCGGCGACCTATCGACTGACATCATTGCTGCGGAAACGCTCAAGACAATGGGTGTTGCTCGAATTTTCCTCGCACAAGCCCATGAGTACGCTGTCGCCAACAATCAAGATCCGCGCCTCTATGCTCAAATGGGCAAATTCGTTCAGGCGCTCGATTCACTTCCTGAACTTCGTGATCCGCTCGCGTTTGAGCTGAAGCTGAAACCCAAGCGCCCGGAACTGATCGCAGAATATTCTAAATCAGTGCAAGGTTTAATTGACCGGATTCGGCTCCAGTTTGAAATCAACTCAGACAACTTGAGAGTCAAAGGGATAAGGATTCCACTTAATTTTATGCCGCCTGAAAAGGTTATGCCGTCGCTGAATGAAGTCAGCATTCAGTTTGAACAGATAAACGAGTTATTCTTGCGAATGGCCGGTAGAACTGAATTCGACAAGCCAACTTGCATTTCGCCAAATGGCGGCGACATTTTGCCGCATCCCCTTGGCGGAAAAGAATATAAGCCTTTCGAGTTTCCGCCAAAGTGTGACCAGGAACTTTAGAATTCAAACCAATCTATATTGAGGCATAGAAGTTTCTCTGAAGGTGACGGTTCGACGAGCTTTGAGAAGGACTTAATTAATTTTAGCAGCTCGTTTCGGAATTGTTCTGCGTCCCTCTCTCCCATCGAGACGGGACCAGAAAAGAAAATGTCGTTCTCGCCAGATTTGGAGAATTTTTCGCGCGCTTTATCGCGCCAGTTCCTTCGATGGTTGTTCACAAACTCCGACTTGTCGTTAACGTGAGTCGATTTTAGACCTGGAGCAAAACCGTTTTCCGTTTCAACTAAAAGGCCACTCTCCAAAAGAAATGAAACCACTTCGCCTATCTTGGCTCTCGGTAGACCATAGTAATCTGCAATTGCTTCGACTGTTTGAAAGCCCTTGATTGCGGATAGGTTAAAAACGCCGCTGTAATACCAGTTTGAATAAAAGCGAGCCTTCTCTGCGTCTGAAAGTTCATCGCGGCCCTTAACAATGTTTTTTAAGTTCTCGGCTTCAGCGCGCACCTTTTCTAATTTGTGCTCGTAGTGATCCTTGAGTTTCTTTGTCTCTGCTCTCGCAAAGTGAATGAGCATTACGAAGTAATCAGTCGCTCTCTCATCTAGTCCAAAAAACTCCGCAACTGCTACTGCTTGATCCGGCGTGAAGTGACGATCTCGCCCGAGAATTTGGCTCACTACTGTGGGATCGAGGTTTAAATGCTCTGCGACCCGAGAGGAAAATCACAACGCTCGAAGTACGAACAAATATTTCTGGCACATTGTTGGAAGTGGCGTCGTTGACTCGAAAAATGGTGTCGTGAAGCTCCAATTCGATCTTTTCAAAGAACCAATCTACATGAGTCTCATCGTCCGCTTGGTCTGCGAACTGATAGAGCGTGGAATTCATCGCAATACTTTCGGCAACGGAGCGATCTTGAGCCTCTAGGAGCTTTGACTCTCTCGTTTGAGGAATCTTCCCGTAGAGGTCTTCGATCACTGTAAGGACCTGATCCGCAGTATTGAGATTTCCGAATAGGCCAGGGTTGAATTTTGGATTAATCATTTGAATGACTGCGAGTCCATCCGAGAGCACCGCACACTCAAGACCGCAACTTCGCAGGCCCGACATGAGACTTTCAAAGTTCTCATTAACGGCTTCCAATGACTCCGCGTAAACCGCTTCTGTCAGGATGCAGAGCCGAAGAATTATTGAACACGCAGCCGTGGTCAGCCCGCAAGGTGCAGGCAAACTCACGGCACAATCAATTGCAGTTCTGATTAACGTCACAACTCAGGTTCTCCGCACGAATTCGATGATGCTCAAAATGATGGGCCAGAACATGGCGATTTCAAACCAGAAGGGAAAGCTCCAGGCTGAGCAATTTAAGACTCAATATGAAGGCGTATCGGAGGGAATTGAACGTATCCCGAAACTTGAGGTTTCTCCACTCCGAGGAGGCGGCTAATGCCAGATTTTTCTCAACTGAGTCCGCTGATGCAGCAGCTTCATGCGGAATTTGTGAAAATCTATTTCCTGCTCCTGCCGGGATTCTTTGCGCTTGCGCTATGCCTTCAGTGGTTCAGATCCGCGAATGGAACAATGGACTTTCTCGACATTTTGAAGCGGGCGCTGATTTCCACTTTGCTTTTGATCGCGTTTCCCGAGATCAGTCAGGCAATTGCAGCCATCGCAGATGGAATCGCCGAAAAAATCGACAAGCTCAATAGTCTTCAGGGAATTCTCGATATGGCGAAGTTGAAGATTCAGACCTACTCCTTTTCTGCGAAAGATTTCCTGCTGGGACATGACGACTTGTTCACGGCAGTTCTCACGTTCTTCAGCTATTGGCTACTATTGCTTGCAAGATATGTGACGGCCGTCATGTACAACTTCTTTTGGGTATTTCTAATTGCGATTTCCCCACTGCTACTGCTTTTCAATCTATTCAAAGGGACCAGTCATATGACTGCGAATCTCTTTAAGGCAATGATTCAGGTAGCTGCCTGGAAAATAGTTTGGGCTCTTAAATGGAGGATCTTATGAGAATGGAAAAATCCGGCGCTCAAGCGAAAGAACAGTTTCGAGTCGTTATCAATCGCGATGCAAACGAAGCCTTAGAGGCATTCATTGGTAGGCTAAAAGAGGGGAGTGGCTCGTCCAACATCACCAAGTCTGATCTTGCAAACTACCTATTCACAAGACTCGATGAGTATTTAGGTGAGTCTGAGATTTTAGAAATCAGATCGCTACACTTCGATACTACGCAGGCTTTAAAGGCGTTAATCAAGCAGGCTGAAAATGGCGGCGAATTGCCCGACACACTTCGCGAAATGCTACTTAAAAACAGTGGGATCAAATCTTTGGCCAAAGAGAAAAAGGCTAAGAAGTTATCCACAGTTTCAGCTGTGGATAACTTGCCAACTCGAGATGCGGTTTAGACGCGGGTTCATATTGCCAGACTTAATTCTCAGGCTTTCTTGCCTGACTTTTCATAGGAGAGTATTGTGCTATCTGAGAAAGTGATTCCACTTTCATCGCGCACGGATTTGATCTTTGAAAACCGATGGTGGTTCGTAAAAGATGTCGCGGAGTATACTGGGTATTCCATTGGAACCTTGTATAACCTGACATCTCAGAATTTGATCCCGCATAGGAAAAAGCGCGGAAAACTCTATTTCGTTCCTCAAGAGATCCAAAATTGGATTGAAGAAGGAGATTTGAGATGAGTAAGCGCTATATTAATGTTCCGAAGCATCCAGGCATTCGTAAAGATACGGTGACCGGAAAGTATCAAGCCCTAAAAAAGATCAACGGTAAACAGTTTGCGGAAACCTTTGAAAACATTCGCCAGGCACAGCACTGGCGAAATGTCTTCAACGGAGACCGCGCAAGCCTAGAGCAAGCAAAAACAACGGCTACTCTTAGTCACGTTTGGTCTCGAATGAAGGAGCTTCACTTTCCCTCACTGGAATTAAGTACGAGAAGAATCTGGGAGAGACGCTGGGACGTCTTAAGTGATCTCGGCGATCATCGTATGGAGGACATTACTTCAACGGTGATCAATCGCTGGATCGAGCGTAGAAAGAAGTTCTTCACCTCTGAAGAGTATAAAGCCAAGGGTAGAGGTTGCGCCGGAAGGTGCAACCTCTATAACGAGCTGAACCTCTTCACAACCATCTTTAACTGGTACAAAGCTGAAGATGAGTTCGAGCATGAGTCCAGAGAACTCTTCACGCCGATTAGGCCCAGACACAAGAAGATGGCCTTCATTCGTGAACCGACCGTGAAGCCTGAGCAAAAGAAAATCACGGTTGAAGCGGCTTTCAAGTTTTTCTCGGCTCTTCCCGAACTTTACGCCGATCTAGCAATGCTTCAGTTTTATTGTGCCGGTCGAATTGGCGAGACGGCTGGGATTCAACTTTCAAACCTCTACCTAGAGGAAGAGTACTTTATGATTAAAGACTCAATCTCTTGGTGCAATAAGAGCAAGATGTTTGAATACCTGAAGCCTTATCCTAAGAACAAAGAACCAAGACGAGTTCATATCCATCAGCTGCTTCGAGAAATTATCGAGCGCAGGCTTAAGGATCGCTACCCAGGATGTAACTTCTTGTTTCATATTCGAGGAAAGCCTCTTAACTACTGTACGATCCAAGCCAACTACCGTTTAGCGCAGCAAAAGACGGGGATTCCTTATCGAGGAACCCATTGCTTGCGCCACGGAATGGCGACGCTGGCGAGACGAGTCGGCGGGATGGGTCTTGATTCAGTGGTGGCTATGACTGGGCACAAGG
>DAISHW010000097.1:6405-7253 GCA_036822295.1 Bdellovibrionales bacterium
TGCCGATCATTACTCGAAGATTGATGGGGAAGTTCAAAAAGAAACTTCGCTAAAGATCGTAGAGCATATTCGCAAGCTCGGCTTGGATAAGGATAGTGAGCTTTACACTGGCAATGTTGTTCCCCTAAAACGCACCAGGTGAGTTTTAGGGTGATATGGAAAGGGAATAGGGTGATAAAAGGTGATAAGGTACTTAACGCAGTTGTGAACCCCTGTATTTTTAGGTAGTTATAGGCCATATGCCAGAACTCCCCGAAGTTGAAAACGTACGACTGAGCCTTGAGCATATGGGCTTGCTCGGTTCGCGCATTCGTTCGGTCTTTTTACGCCGCAAAGACTTGCGCACGCCCTTGAAGCCCGAGCTAAGAACCAAATTGGTCGGCCAATCGGTTGGGCGAGTTGAGCGCCGAGCTAAATACCTTTTATTTGAGACTGAAGACTTTCTGATCTTGAATCATCTGGGCATGACCGGCGCGTGGCGCAAGCTCGCCCGCGATGAAGAATTCGGCAAGCACGATCATGTGGTGCTCGAGTTCGAATCGGGACTGAAGCTGGTTTTCACGGATCCGCGCCGTTTCGGGATTTTCGAATTGTTGCCCAAGGCCTCGCGTTCAAAGAGCCGTTGGCTCAAGAATTTGGGCATCGAGCCTTTCGACGACGATTTCAGCGGTGGATTTCTGTTCACTCGCTCGCGCCGCCGCAAAGTGCCGATCAAGAATTTCATCATGGATCAGCGCCAAGTGGTCGGCGTGGGAAACATCTACGCCTCGGAGGCTTTGTTCCGCGCCCGGGTTCGGCCCGGTCTTCCCGCGGGCCCCGGTGTGGATGTGGGCGCCCGCGGGCTTGGA
>DAISHW010000097.1:7263-8958 GCA_036822295.1 Bdellovibrionales bacterium
GCCGGCTGACGGCGGCCGAGGCCGACACGCTCGTGCGCAGCGTGCGCGAGCTTCTTAGCGAGGCCATCAATGCCGGCGGCTCCACCATTCGTGACTATCGAAATTCCGAAGGTGAGAGCGGGGAGTTCCAGGACCGTTTTCAAGTGTACGGCCGGGAAGGAGAGCCTTGCGCGGTTTGCGGAACCAAGATTCGTTCGGTCTTCTTGGGCGGGCGCAACACGTTCTGGTGTCCGAAGTGCCAGCGCTGATCGTACTGGCCTATGTCAGCTTGTTGGTGTTCGGCCTGATCGATAACGTTCGCGGTCCGTTTTATCCCGAAATTTTGTCGACGTTGAAACTCGACGGCACTCAAGGCAGCGCGTTTTTCGCGGTGACCAGTTTTTTCGGGGTTGTCGGCTCGTTTTATTGCGGCCGTCTCGTGCGCCGGTTTCCCTCTGTCAACGTGTTGCTGTTTGCGACTTTGCTGTTGGGCTTGGGTTTTATCGCGATTTCGCGCGCGACGAATCTGCTCGTTCTTTCGCTTTCCTGCGTCGGTTTCGGTTTTGCCTTCGGACTTTTGAACGTTTCCCAGAATTTGGTCGTGCTTGAAAATGCGCCTTTGGCGTTGCGGCGGCGGATATTCAGCGGTCTGCACGCGATGTACGGAATGGCCTCGCTCGCGGCGCCGCTCTTGGCGACCGGTTTGCGCGAGCGGGGCTTCGGTTGGCGCGACGCCTTTTTGATTCTGTCGGCGGCACCCGTGTTGGTGGCGCTCTGGGGTTGGCGGCATCGGGCGACGCGGAATCACGCGCCCGGCATGGCGAATCCGGCGCTGGCCGCCCGCGACCGCACGGTGGCGATCGGCTACAGCTTGTTGCTCGGCGGTTACCTTTGGGGCGAGTTGTCGGTGTCCACGCGATTGGTGTTATGGCTGCGCGCCGAGCGCGGAATGGATCCCGCCAGCGCCGATTATGTGTTGGCGGGATTTTTCTCGGCGCTTTTGTGCGGCCGGATCGCGTTCAGCTTTTTGAACTTTGAACGCTTTGGAAATGTTTTGATATTGATGTTGAGCACGGGGCTGGCCGCCGTTCTTTATGCCGTCGGTTTGCATCACTCGCCATGGTGGATCGTCGCCGCGGGTTTGGCGATGTCGCCGTTTTATCCGGTGCTCATGACCCAGATTTCGCACCGCTTCGGTGAAGGCTCGGCCGCCGCCATGGGTTGGACCATGGGCATCGGAAACTTGAGCCTTGTTCTGATGCACGTGACTATAGGGGCGTTGAGCGATGCTTTCGGGTTGACCCGCGCGCTTTATGCCGCGATCGCGGGATTGATTTTGGTGACAATCGCGTTGCTGACCCTCCATTCTAAAGAAAGGAGAGCAGCATGAAGTTCCCGCCCTTCATTCGGGTCGCGGCCGTGCGCGTGGGCCTTTTGCTATCGGGCTACGCCATTTGCCGCCTTCTGTTTTTGACTTGGAACCGGGATCTGTACTCGGCGGCGCCGAAGCGCGAAATTTTCTGGTCGTTCGTGCATGGAATGCGTTTCGATTTGTCCGCGATCGCGTTCAGTACGGCGCTCCTGCTGATACTGTGGCTGTTGCCCGCGCAACTCCTGGCTCGGCGCTTTTGGCGAACCTTGGAACTCGCTCTGTTCGGAATCATCACTTTCGTGACGTTGGGCGTGAATTTCGTCGACGCCGAATTCGTCAAGTTC
>DAISHW010000098.1:0-8900 GCA_036822295.1 Bdellovibrionales bacterium
GGGCGCCTTGAATTATCAGCAACAGCAAGACTTCAAGAAGCTGCTTTCCGCGATCCGCGAGATCAAAGTGCTGCGTGAGCGGCTGTTTGAGGGTTCCCGGGTTATTTACGAGGCCGAAACCGCCGCTCCCGGCCAGGAACTCGCCAAATCCGTCGCGCGCGGCCGCTTCGCCCCTTTCAAAGTGGACGTCGACGGCGCTCAAGACGATCGTCTGGCCTTGAGCGTTCGTTAGTTCCTGGTCCTTTAGTCGATGGAACTCAGGCATGCGATTCGATAAAATAGACGTATGCGCACTATATTCGTTTTACTTCTAGTATTCGTCGTCGCGGGTTGCGGAGTTCTCTCAGGCCAACGGCCCGCCGAAAAAACTTCGACCGTCGAAGTTCGCGATGTGCCGGCCAGCGCCAGGGAGGCGGACGAAGCGCCCCGCCACCGCGTGCTCGTGCTGCCGATTCTAGATGAGCGCGTCGATCAAGCAAAAGGCATGGCCGAAGTCGCTCGCCAAACGATCGTGCGCGAACTTTTGCGCACGCGCCAATTCGTCGTCGTGAACCCGGAAGATTTTCCCCAAGATCCGAAGAAATTCCTGACGGAAGAGAACGAATACGACCTTGCGCAAATCTCGCGCCTGGCGTCGGCGATCGGCGTGGCCGCCGTGATTGAAGGTAAGATCATGAACCTGAAGGCCAAGCGCATTGGCGACAACGTCGGGCTGATCCGGCAGATGAAGGCGCAAGTCAGCTCACAGGTGCGCTTGCGCATCTACGCCGGCAAAAACGGCAAAGAAATCTTGAACGAAGTGCGATCCGCCGACACGGAAGCCAGCACCACCCGTGTGGCGGAGCGCGGCGACATGACCGCCAACTTGGCCGAGGACCCTGAACTCGTCAAAGCCGCGATTCGCAAAGCCTTTGTGAGCGCCATTCCCAACGTCGTTCGCTCAGTTGAAAAGCTCAGCTGGGAGGGCCGAGTGGCCATGATCAATGGCGAGCGCGTCTTTATTAACGCAGGGCGTCTTTCAGGTCTTCAAGTCGGCGATGTTTTGAAGGTCACGGATGAGGGCGACGATGTATATGACCCCGAGACCGGCCGCTTCATTGGCACCGCTCCGGGCCGTTTAAAAGGCACGATCGAGGTGGTGAGCTACTTCGGTAAGGACGGCGCGATCGCGGTCGTTCATTCCGGCTCGGGCTTCCAAGAAAATGATCGCGTGGAGCTTTACTAGCTCCAGGAAAATCGCTAACAAATCCCATGCAATCCCTTTGGCTCGGCCGCATCCCGTTCGAGGCGGCCTTGGATCACCAATCCCGCGTGCTCACGCGCCTGCTTCAGGGCGGCGAGGGGGCGATCCTTGGTTTTGAATCCGAGCCCGTCATCACCCTGGGGCTGCGCTCGACGCGTGAAGATCTGCTCTTTCCGCCGGGCTCGATCCGCGCGCGCGGCTACGCCACCCTGCAGCTCGATCGCGGAGGACAGGCGACTCTGCATAACCCGGGACAACTCGTGATCTTCCCGGTGATGCCGATCGGCCCGCACGGGGTAAAGGCCTGGATCGAGCGCTTGGCTGAAACCACTCGCCGGAGCGCCGGGCATTTCGATAAAAACATCGAATGGAATCCGGCTTGCCCGGGCCTTTATTCCACTGGCGGCAAAGTCGCCTCGATCGGCGTGCGCGTGCGCCAAGGTTTGAGCACGCACGGTGTTTCCGTCAATGTGACGAATGATCTTTCGGCCTTCGGATTGATACGGGCTTGCGGCGTTCAAGGCGCATCGGTCGACCAGTTGGGCGAGCCCGTCACCCCAGAAGCGCTATTCGCGGTTTGGCTCGATAAATTTCATCAGGGCGACATTGACAACCCCGCCGTTTTTGCCGAATTTAAAGATCGTCTTGATACCGATGTGCGCTCTTAGCTCAGTTGGTTAGAGCGCTACCTTGACATGGTAGAGGTCACAGATTCGAGTTCTGTAGAGCGCACCACTTCACTTCACAATTCCGTAAAAGCTGGCCGACAACCGTGTTGATGAACCGGGATCGGCCGTTTCGGGCGTTATGAAACGTGTCCGACTTGTTACCTTGCCCGGGCAAAGTAAGCAAAACCCATTCGCACGAATGGAAGCGGGCTGGAATCGCGCTTTCGGGATTCATCAACACATGGTGAGTCAGTGCTAAACATTCGCCTTGGCGGCGAGTCATCCGCACATAAATAAAATTGATCTGGAGCGAGGGGTACTACCTGTTCTCTCGATGCCAAAACGGAAATCAGACGATGTCGGCAATGGAAGCCGAAGAGAGCGATATTCGACGGATGACACGCGTTAAGCGTACCCTTTAAATCACCACACATTACCATCGTAACCCATGAGAAAATGGTTCTGGCTCATCTTGGCGATCGGGTGGCTGCTCTTCTTGAAATTGGGCGCGGGGCCGCTCCCGGGCCTTGGGCCGCTCTTCGAGGTCAGTACGGGCATCTGGGATCATCATCCCTCGACCCTCGAGTCGCGGACCCTTTCAGGGCTCAAAGACAAAGTCACCGTCACGATCGATCAAAGCGGCGTTCCGCATATTTTCGCGCGGAACGAGTCCGATCTGTATCTCGCGCAAGGTTTCGTGATGGCGCAGGCCAGGCTTTTTCAGATGGATATTTCCACGCGCGTGACCGCGGGCATGCTTTCCGAGCTCGTCGGTGAGCGCGGGCTGGCTTTCGACGAGTTCTTCGTCAAATTCGGCATGCGCGGATCGGTCGACGAGATGTGGAGGGCCATCGGCAAAAAACCGCGCACGCGCGCGATGCTCGAAGCGTTCGTGACGGGCGTGAATCTTTACGTCGATCAGCTTCAAGAACCGCCGCCCGAATACAAAATCCTGAACGTGAAACCCCAGCGCTTTTCGCCGGAGCGTTTCGTGCACATGGGCAAGGCGCTCACATTCAATCTGGCCGGGCGCACGTTCGATCTTGAACTCAGTCAGATCGCCGGTAAATTCGGCGTCGAACACGTCCTGGATCTGTTCCCGCAATATCTGCCGGCGAAATTCGAAGACTTCGTCGATCCGCGCCCGCACGGCAAAGCACCGCTGGCCGAACCCACGCGCGCGTTTCAAACTTCATTCAAAGAATTCCCGAGTTTTCCGTGGGCGAATCCCGGTCAAGGCAGCAACAACTGGGCCGTCGCGCCGGCGAAGTCCGCGAGCGGCACGAGCCTTTTCGCCAACGACACGCATTTGGGTCTTACGCTTCCGAACATTTGGTTTGAAACGCAGCTCTACACCCCGGACTTCAACGCGTACGGGGTCAGCCTAGCCGCGCTTCCCGGACTCGTGAACGGATTCAATAAAGACATCGCATGGGGACCAACCAACGGTACGACCGACGTACTTGATTTTTACGAGATCGAATTCGAAGATGAAACTTCCGCGCGCTATCTCGTAAATCAACAATGGTATACGGGCCGTGAAGAAAAACAGATCGTTAAAATCAAAGGCGGGAATGAAAAAGAAATCGTCGTGATGAACACGCACCTGGGCGTGCTTCTGCATCGCCAGGGGAAGCTCGGCCTGGTGGCGGACTGGGCGGGCCATCGTCCGGGAAACGAATTGCTCGCGCTGCGCGGGCTTTTAAACGCCGCCAATGTCGACGAATGCCTGCTGAGCTTCAGCGATTGGCGCGTGCCTATTCAGAACTTCTTATGTGTCGACAAGACCAATATCGCCTGGACGCACGCGGGCTTCGTGCCGAAACGACCCGCGGGCCAAGGCCGCTTTGTCATGGACGGCCGCACGGCCCGTGTCCCGCTTATCGAAGAGCTGCCAGAATCCGATCGCCCGCAAGCAAGGAATCCCGCGCAAGGCTTCTTACGTTCCGCCAACGAAAAGATTCTTCCGCCGTCGGCCGGCATATACCTGGGTTGGGACTACGAACCGCCGAATCGCGGGCAGCGAATCCAAGAAGCCCTGCAAGCAAAAGACAAATGGACGCCCGAAGACATGATCGCCCTTCAAAACGACGTCCGCAACGTCGAGGCCATGCGGATCCTTCCGCATCTGTTGCGTTTGGTAAAACAAGATGAATTGACGTCCGGGCAACGTGAAGCGCTCGAGCTGCTTCGCGCTTGGGATTACCGCGTGCTGGCCACGCGGATCGAAGCCACGCTCTACGCGGTGTGGACCGATAAATTCAAGGAAAAGATTTTCGGCGACGACGTGCTGGAAGAGGGGAAGCGCAAGCTCATGCCGCGCGACGCGCGCCTGGCGTGGCTGCTCGCGCGGCTCGAGGCGAACCCGAACGACCCGGACGCGAAGTGGGTCGACGATCGCGCAACCGATGCCAAGGAAACCTTAACGGGACAGGCGACACGCGCGCTTCAAGCAACCTGGAATTTGCTCATTGAAAGGCTCGGCCCCGATCCCAAGCTATGGACTTGGCGAAACTGGCAACAGCCGCGCTTTTTGCACGCCGGTCGGCTTCCTGGTTTCGGCAGCGACGTATTGACGGTCGACGGCAGCAACGACACGGTTTCGGCGGTCGCCAAAGCGCACGGGCCCACATACCGCGTGGTCGTCGAAACGGGCGAATGGCCCAAAGCGTGGATGCAGGTTCCCGGCGGAAACAACGGCGATCCGTTCGCCACGGACTTTGAAAGATTCGTCACCGACTGGAGTCAGGGCCGCATGCGGCAAGTGGAATTCTATCGCGACATGGAAGAAGCGAAAAAAGCCGCCGTCCGCATCGTCGAGTTCACTCCGTCCGCGGAGGTGAAGTGATGTTTTTCTTCGGACTCGCGCTTTCGGCCGCGGTGATCTGGTTGCTGCCATGGTGGGCGTTGCCCCTGACGGCTTTCTTGATCGGGTTCATGTTGCCCTATAAGTTTCATTATGTTTGGAGTTTTTCGCTCTCCGCGGGCTTGGCCATGGCGGCGCTTTCATTCGTTCGGGACGGGCAGAGCCATGGATTGATCTCCAAGAGAATGGCGGGATTGCTTTCGCTGCCCACCCCGACGCTTCTGTTCGCGGTGATTTTCATTCTTGGATTCGTGACGGCGGCGCTCTGGATGCAGGCGGGTCTAGTCCTGTCGAAAAGATCCGCGAAAACCCTCAAGTAGCGCCTTTCCCGTAAAAGATCGCGAAAAATCATCCGATATAATTGGTATGATTCGCGCGATTTCCATTCTGGCTCTTTGCCTTGCCGGACCCGTCTTCGCGGACGGGCCGTTCAAAGCGTTTCGCCATCGGAAGTTTCAAGCGCTGAAAGAGAAACCGGCCGCGATCGTCGAGGCCGGCCAGGAAGTTCTTCTGCTCGTAGACAAAGAATGTTTAGACGCCCAGCGCGCGCTCGATAAACACGGCCGTGACCCATTGGAGTTTTTAGGATTGCGGACGAAACATAATATTTCAGCCGTCGTGAAATACCCCGCGCTCGCCGCGGAGGTGACCGCGGCGCAACCGGCGGCGCTTCTTGACGAACGAATTCAAGACGCTCCGTGCGTGATCGGCGCCGCCGACAATCCGCGCGTGCACACGACCGTCCAGGACCCGCTGCTCGACGCGCAGCCGGCGCTGACCGCGATTAGACATCTTGCGGGCGAAAGATTTTTCTTTCACCCGCTCTGGGGCATCCAGCAGACGGTCACGGTCGCCGTCGTTGACACGGGCATTCAGCGCGATCATCCGGATTTGATCAATCGCATTTGGAGCGACGCCGCCGGGGTCACCGGACACGATTTCGTCAACGACGACGCGGATCCCGCCGACGATTCGGGCCACGGCACGCATGTCGCCGGGATCCTGGCCGCCGCCCGCCGGGACGGCGTCGGAATTCGCGGAGTGATGGGCGAGCACGCCAAACTGATGGCGATCAAAACTCAAGATCAAAACGGCGACGGCAACATGGCTGATCTGGTGAACGCGATTCGCTGGGGCGCCGATCATGGCGCGGAAGTCATGAACCTATCGCTCGCCAGTCGCCAGCAAAACCCAGCGCTCGCGGACGCGATCGACTACGCGATCGGCAAAGGAACGTTCATCGTCGTCGCGAGTGGCAATGACGGCGAAGAGATCACCGCGCAAAACTTCATCACGCCCGTCGGTTACGCGAAAGATCGTGACGGTCTGATCGGCGTCGGATCGATCGACGCGCTCACGCTGCTGCGCTCTTTATTCTCCAACTTCAGCAATGTATTTGTCGAGATCGGCGCGCCCGGTTCCGCAGGTGCCGCGGGGATTCTTTCGGGCGTTCCGGGCGGCGGTTATCGCGGGAATTCGGGCACTTCGATGGCGACTCCCCACGTCAGCGGGGCGGCGGCGCTGATCAAATCGTTCTTTAAAACCCACGGCCAATCCGTCACGCACGCCCAAGTCAAAACGCTCTTGAAAGACGGAGCCAAACGCGATTCTAGAAATGGCAACGCCTTCGTGAACGGAAAAAGCCTGGACACGGAACTTCTTGGCCGACTTCTTTTCCGCCAAGTCGTCATCGATAGCACCGGAGGCTTCGATGATGAATAATTTCATTCTATTATTATGTCTCACGCTCATTCTTTCAGCATGCAGTCGTGAGCTCAGCGTCAGCCGTTCTTTCTTCAGTCCCGGCGAGGGCGTGTTAAGCCCTTCGACGGATAGACTCAGCTCCGATTGCATGGCGAATCCCCTGTTCGACGCCTGTGTGTTCTTGAAAAACCCGGTCGCGCAAGAACGCGCGTCCGTGAGCCTTGCGGATCTCGATGGCAAGCGCCGCTACGGCGTGAAGCTTCGCGGGCTCGCGCCCAGCGGAAATTTGGAAAACAAATGGTTTAAAGTTCTGACTCTAGACACGCCCAGATTTTCGCTCTTTCGGCGGGATCCGTTGAAAGATTCTTACCGCGCCGACGGCAGTTTCGCGGAGCAGATATCGGCGTACTACTGGGCCAATTTGACCCTTGAATACTTGCAAGCGCAGCAGGGCGCGGCCGCGGTCCGCGATTTGAAAATCTATGCGGACGACGCGTTCACGGGTTTCGTCGCGAAATCCAATTCGATTCATCTGGAAAAAACCGCGGCCCAAACTCCGCGCGCCTTCAGCGGCGAAGTCGTGATCCAACTGCTGGGGCAAGCGCTCGCGCAACATCTTTCGAACCACCGGCTCGTCACCAAGAATCCAGCGCAACATAAGGTTTGTTTGTCCCAACCCAAGGGTTGCTGCCAGACGAATCTAGGCTGCGCGCAAGCGCTTTCAGGGGCTTTCGGCGATTACTTGGCGGGAATGGTGTATCCATCGCAGCCGCGAGTCGGGGAAACGGTCGCGGGCGATGCCGACGGCCAGGAACTCTGCGGCCTGATGCGCGATCCGCTGGCACTCAGCTCGCGCACGAAAGATCAGATCTTCGGCGCCTGCCCGCAGGCGACGGGTCACGCGGCGTTGATGGGCGCCTGGTACGCCTCTCTTTGGTGGAAGCTCAAGGCGGATCATCCGGCGCACGCGAAAGTCATCGACCGCGTTTATTTCGACCATGCGAAAGCCTGGACCGATCAAAGCACCTTTGCGGGCGCGAAAACCGAGGCGCAAAACCTGGCGCGCGGGACGCCGATCGAAACCGCGCTCGCCGCGATGTTCACCGCCGCCGGTATTTAAATTTTCCGGGCCAATTGCGAACCACGGCCCAATAAAGGCAAGGGGTCGACGTTTTTGCGCGATTTCAAAACCTCGAAATGCAGATGCACGCCGCTTGCGCGGCCGGTTTTGCCCATGGTGCCGACGGGATCGCCGGGCTTCACGATCTGACCCTCGCGCACCGAAATCGAATCCAAATGCGCGTAGATCGAAGCCCATTCCTTGTCGTACTCGATCAACACCATCTTGCCGTAACCGCTGAATTCCTGGCCGACATAGACCACCAAGCCTTCGTGACCCGCCAAGATGGGGGTGCCGCGCGAACCCCCTAAGTCGATGCCTTGATGGTTCGGATCGCTCGCGGGCCTGAACCCGCGGTTCATCTTCACTTGTCGGACGGGCCAATAAAGCCGGAACTCGGCGCTCGGTACGTATTCGGCCAAGGGCGCGCGCCGGGAAAGATAGTACTCGCCGTTACCGTCGACCGCGTAGTCGCCGCCCGTACGGTAGCCGCCCGAACCGCTTCGGTAAGTGCCGCACCCGGCGAAAAGCAACACCAGCGCGGAGAGTAAGACATAGCGCATACGGATATTTTACTGGCGGTAGATCGGGAATTTCAAACAGAGCTCCCGCACCTGGCCTTTGATCTTTTTCAAACCGGCTTCGTTTTGATGATCATTCAAGACGTCGGCGATCCAGCCCGCGATGATTTTCATTTCGCCTTCGCCCATCCCGCGCGTCGTGAGCGCGGGCGTGCCGATGCGAACGCCGCTCGTGACGAAAGGCGAGCGCTTCTCGTTGGGCACGGTGTTTTTATTCACCGTGATGCCGGCATGATCGAGCGCGAGTTCCGCGTCTTTACCCGTAATCTCGCGCTTGGAAAGATCAAGAAGCATCAAGTGGTTGTCGGTGCCGCCCGTGACCAGATCAAAGCCGCGCTCAAGCAACGCTTGAGCTAAAGTCTTGGCGTTGGCGACGACCTGAGCGATGTAAGTTTTGAACTCGGGCTTTAAGGCTTCACCAAGCGCCACCGCTTTGCTGGCGATCACATGTTCCAGCGGTCCCCCCTGAATTCCCGGGAAGATCTTCGAATTCAAAGCCTTCGCGCGTTCGTGACTGCACAAGATCATTCCGCCGCGCGGGCCGCGCAAGGTTTTATGGGTCGTGGTCGTGACGAAGTCCGCGAACGGAACGGGATTCGAATGCGCGCCGCCGGCGACAAGTCCCGCGAAGTGAGCCATGTCGACCACCAAAGTGGCTCCGACTTCGTCCGCGATCTGCCTGAACAGCGAGAAGTCCAAAACTCGCGGATAAGCGCTG